>JBJEFS010000185.1:0-22642 GCA_051874325.1 Anaeroplasma sp. | reverse complement strand
GAGCAACTGACTTGTAATCAGTAGGTTGTGGGTTCGATTCCTATAGTCGGCACCATTGTTTTGTCCCGTTAGCTCAGTTGGTAGAGCACTTGACTTTTAATCAAGGGGTCAGAGATTCGAGTTCTCTACGGGACACCATTTATAGATGCCTCGGTGGTGGAATAGGTAGACACGTGGGACTTAAAATCCCATGCCCCTTAAAGGCGTGCCGGTTCGACTCCGGCCCGGGGTACCATTTTTTTGGGGTTATAGCTCAGCTGGGAGAGCGCCTGTTTTGCACGCAGGAGGTCAGCGGTTCGATCCCGCTTAGCTCCACCATTTTTAAGGTGTATTCGTATATTTATTGGCTCTGTAGCTCAGTTGGCTAGAGCGATCGGTTCATACCCGATAGGTCGTGGGTTCGAATCCCTCCGGAGCCACCATTAAGTTTGGACCCGTAGCTCAGTTGGTTAGAGCCACCGGCTCATAACCGGTTTGTCACAGGTTCGAGTCCTGTCGGGTCCACCAGTTATATTTTATATTCATGGAGAAATACCCAAGTGGTTGAAGGGTTCGGTCTTGAAAACCGATAGGGGATGCAAGTCCCGCGGGGGTTCGAATCCCTCTTTCTCCGCCATATATCGCGGGATGGAGCAGTCTGGTAGCTCGCCGGGCTCATAACCCGGAGGTCGTTGGTTCAAATCCTTCTCCCGCAACCAAGTGGTCTGGTGGTGTAGTGGTTAACATGCTAGTCTGTCACACTGGAGATCGCGGGTTCAAGTCCCGTCCAGACCGCCATTTGTGCCTCGGTAGCTCAGTCGGTAGAGCAAAGGACTGAAAATCCTTGTGTCGGCAGTTCGATTCTGCCCTGAGGCACCATTTTTTTCAAAACTACCTTCTTTTATATTTAACATTGAATATTCAATGTTTTTTTTTAATTATATTTGAGAAATTTGTATATTAGTGTATAATAAATAATATGTAGTATAAATAAATTTATGGAAGGGAATGATTTCATGTCATTTTTATTTATAGAATCTTTAATTAAATTTTTTGAAGAAAATATATATGTCAAAATTATTGTTGATGCTTATTTTGCGCTTTTATTGATTTCTTTTATTGTATTTATAGCTATAAAGTTTAAAAAAGCTTTAAGTCTAATTGTTATAGGTGTTATTATAATTTTGATATATGTTGTTAGTAATATATTTAATTTTGAGCTTTCTTCTTTATTGTATTCATCTGTTTTATCTGGATATATAGTAATTTGTGTTATATTATTAGCGCCTGAACTCAGAAAGCTTATGGAGTTTCATAAATCGGATGATACCAAGAAAACAATGCTGATATCTTCAACTCAAGCAACTAAAGAGGCAATTGCTGATGCAGTTTTTAATTTGTCTTCAACAAAAGTTGGTGCATTAATAACTATTGAACAGCACATTTCACTTGAACAATATGCAGAAAGAGCTATAACGCTTAATTCAGATATTTCTAAAGAATTGCTTGAACAAATTTTTATTAAAGACTCACCTTTACATGATGGTGGAGTTATCATTAGAGGTAATAAAATAATATGTGCTGCAGCATATTATACTTTAACTCAAGATCAATCGCTTGATAAAACTGTTGGTTCTAGACATAGAGCAGGTGTTGGTATTTCGGAAATAACAGATTCATTAACTATCATTGTTTCAGAGGAAACTGGTGATGTTCATGTTGCTGTTGCAGGTTTTATGAAGAATATGGTAAGTAAAAATGAATTATTAGAATACTTGAATTTCTATTTAGGTAATTAAGGAGGTTAATATGAAATTATTTAATTTAATTATTGAAATTATTACAGCTCCTTTTAACGTTTTAATTAGATCAAATGCAATACCAAATCCTCACAAATCAGTTAAACCTTTATTAGTATTTATTATTTCTTTATTTGTTACTGCAGTATTAATTTTCTTGTTTTATTATGAGGTGTTTATTAAATGCTAGAAATTGCTAACTATTTTAATCAAAGCCCACTTATTCCTTTAGTTTTGTGTACTATGTTAACATTTGTTATTTTAATGCAGTGTATTACAAAACATAGATTCTTAAAGTTTAAACTTTTACTTAGCTTCTTGCTTACTTTTATTACTGCGTTAATATTAGTTTTTTATAATGAAATTATTTCATATGGTGATAAATATGTTAGTATTGTTACATATGCTTCTCTAGGCATTGAAATAATTACTATAATTATTTTATTTACAACTATAGATTTAAGTCTCTCAAATGAACAAGTTCAAAAAGAATTAACTAAGTCTATAGATGAAACAAAGTATTTTGTATATTTAGATAAAAAGGATCGTGTAAAAAAGATATCATCTTTACTTCTAAATGATTTAGAAATTGAAGAAAATGATGCATTAGGAAATAATTTTTTTGATGTAATTGAAATGAAGTATTCTTTAATCGGACTAAATGGACAAGATGCATTAAAAAAAGATATAATTAAATATTATAATCATTATGAAAAAAAGGTTTCACCTAATACGATTAATACAATTGAATTGACTATTCAAGAAGACAATGCTGTAATTAATGCTTTGTATTTTACTGAAACTGTTATTTTTACAAGAGATAAGTATAGGGGAAGAATTCTTATGGGTGAAAAAAAGGATGAAGAGTCCTTAATGGGTATGGAAAAAGAATTGTCTATAAAATCATCAGAATTAGATTTAATAAAGAATAGGTTTATTACAATTATAAATAATACTAGTGATGGTATTTTTTTTAATAACTTAACTCAAAAATCCTTATGGTTAAATGATATATTAGTAAAAAGGTTATGTTTAAATGGTAATAGTATAAACAATAATGAATTTTATAGGAATATACATCCTGATGACATCTCTTATTATCAAGATGTTATGAATAATTTACAATCAGATGATTATTCAGTTACATATCGTTATAATACAGGAGCTTATTATATTTATATTAAAGAACAAGGACATAAGATTGTATGTGATAAGACTGTTGAATTATGTGGTATTATGAGTGTTATTGATGATGTTAGATATGAAAAAACAGAAACTGCATTAGATTCAATAGGTACAGAAAATGAGATGTTGGCAAGATTTAAAAGCTTACAAGCTTCAGATACAGTTTTTGAGGTCGTTTATTTTAAAGTAACCAATATTCCGGAAATTAATGAAAAATATGGTCGAGCAATTGGTAATATGATGTTATCACAGTATATTGCATTATTTAAGGAGAAATTCATTGTTGATAATTTTATTTTTAGAGTCTCAGGTTTAGAATTTGTTGCTTTTATTACTAATTATAATAAAATGGAAACATTAAAAACATATTTAAAAAATGATGAAAAAATTCTACATTTAACTGCAAATTATATTGGTGAAAAAATAACTGTGGATGTTAATATGGGTTTATCATTTTCTAATGACACTATTAATCCAAAGGATACTATTACAAATGCTAAGGATGCATTAAGAATATGTAGTAATCCTCAGTTTTCCTCTTCATATGCATTCTATAGGGATGTGAAATAATGACAAAAAATGAGGCAAGAAATTTAGCGCTAAAATCTAGAAAAAATAAAGATGTTAGTAAAATATCAGATCTGGTTATTAAAAAGATTATAAAATCTAATATAATTGCTGAATATAGTAATATTGGTATTTATTATCCTATTGATAAAGAAATTGATATAACTAATTTAAAAATATTATATCCAGATAAAAAATTTTATTTACCTATTACAAAAGAAGGGTTAATTTTTGCTGAGTATTTAGAGCCTTTGTTCAAAGGACCATTTAAAACAATGGAGCCAAGGTCAAATATTATTAATAGGGATAGTATTGATTGCTTTATTATTCCATGCGTTGCGATTACAAGTGATATGAAGAGGATAGGCTATGGGAAAGGCTATTACGATCGATATTTAGAAGATTATGATGGCTTGAAAATTGGAATATGCTACGAAGATTCAGTATTTAATGATTTACTTGGAGATAGTCATGATATTGTATTAGATGAAATTTTTGTTGGGTGATTATATGTATAGTGTTATATTGTTAATGGCTGGTAAGGGAACAAGACTTGGTTTAAATAAAAATAAGGTATTATTACCAATAGGTGAGCATTTAATGTTTGAGTACCCACTTAAAACTTTTTCTGATTTAAATTTTGAAATAATATGTGTTATTTCAAAGGATGATGAGAAAACCCTTTTTCCATTGCTACCTAAAAATGTTTTGTATACTTATGGTGGAAGCACTAGAGGTGAAAGTGTTAAAAATGGTTTGAAAATGTGTCATAATCAGTATGTATTTATTCATGATTGTGCTAGACCATTTATATCAAAAGCTGTGATTGAGGATATTATCAATAATATTGATAAAAAAGAGGCAGCATTAGTTTATACAAATGTTAAAGATACAATAAAGATAAATAATAATGGATTAACTACTTTAGATAGAAGTAGTTTGATTGCTGCGGCAACACCTCAATGTGCACCAAAAAATATTTTAGTTTCAGCATATGAAAAGGCTGAAAATGATGGTATAGAGTTCACAGATGATATTTCATTGTTGGAAAAATACTATCCTCAGATTAAAATTAATCTAGTTTTAGGCAATGAAGAGTGTTTTAAAATTACTACTAAGTTGGATTATGAACTTGCTAAGATTGTTGGAGGGAAATTTGAATGATAAGAATTGGACACGCATGGGATACTCATAAATTGGTTAAAGGAAGAGATTTATTTTTGGGTGGTGTAAAGATTGAATCAGAATTAGGTTTGTTGGGACATTCTGATGCCGATGTAGTTTTACATGCAATTGCAGAATCATTCTTAGGAGCATTAGCTTTAGGTGATTTAGGGACTTTTTATCCAGACAATTCTAACAAAACTTTAGGTTTAGATTCTAAAATAATATTAAAAGAATGTTATGAAAAAGTATTATCTAGAGGCTATACTTTAAATAATATAGATTTAACAATTTATTCTGAGAACATTAAGATTTCACCAATACGAAATGATATTAGATTATCAATTGCTTGTATATTAGGTGTTGATGAGGATTTAATAAGTGTTAAGGCTACAACACATGAGGGTATGGGCTATATTGGTCGTGGAGAAGCCTTAGCATGTGAGTGTGTTTGTTTATTTGAATCTTTTTAGTAGCGAAAAATAGCAGTTTATATAATAATATATCAATATTAATAAAAGAAGATTGTAAATATATTCAATTTTATTACTTGAATATATTTATTTTTTTCTTAAAAAAGACATTTTTCTTCTAAAAAATCATAAAATTAATTGGTGATATTATGATAATTAAGGAAGGTTTATTAAAGGATGATTCACTTAAGCTTGAATCTTTAGAGGTTGTTCTTGATGGAACAACTTTATTGTTGATTAGTGGATATGGTGCTTTTGCCATGTGCGGTGCTTTAAATGTTGATGTATATAATACAGAAAAAATGAAGGATCGTAAGGTAATTTGTATGCGTGCTACAGGGGTAAGGACAATTGAAGATTTATATGAGGCTAGAGTAGTAGATTGTTCAAATTATGCTAAAGAGGTTGGAATATGTATAGGAATGTATGTTAAAGATGCTTTTAAAAAGATTTCTATTCAATAAATACTTTTTATTTATTATTTTGCCAATTATATTATTAATAGCTTTTATAATTAGATATTTTTCAAGCTCAGTTGATAATTATATATCTTCAAATGTAAAAAACTATGCTGAAGCACTAGTTGTTAGAAGTATTGATTCAGAAATAATAGACAGAATAGAGGATAGTGATTTTTTAAAAGAACATTATGATTCTAATGGATTTGTAAGCTATGCTTATGTTGATACTAAAAAAATGAATGAAGTTCGTAATAACGTATCAGATTATATTAATGCAGTAATGGAAGATATTGCTTTACAAGAAGAAATAACATCAGTAGATATACCATTAGGTTATTTTTTGGGTACAAAATATTTTTTGAATAATGATTTAGCGATACCAATTAAGCTAGAGATATTAGGAGATCAGGATGTTGATATATGTAAGAATACTTTCTCTACAGGAATTAATACAACAATTATTGAATTTTATCTTGCCATATCTATTTCAATTAAAGTTGTAATGCCTCTTAAGGTAAAACAAATGACAATTGATATTGATATACCTTTGTCAATGGAAGTTATGAACAATGAAATACCATACTATTTAGGAGAAATTAAAGAATAAATATAAATATGTAAAATATATTTGACAATAATTTTATAAGATGATAACATATATATGTCAAATATAATTGACAAGGAGAAAGTATGAATAATAAACTAAAACAAGCTCGTCTTATTAAAAATCTGTCACAAACAGAATTAGCAAAGAGAATTGGAGTATCACGCCAAACTATCAATATGATAGAAAATGGGTCATATAATCCAACAATTGAATTATGTAAAAAAATATGTAAAGAATTAAATGTAACACTTAACGATTTATTTTGGGAGGATTAATATGTTTTACGATGAGAGAATAGAAAGTGTAAAAGGACATATCTCTAGGAATGCCATTATTTTATCTATTCTTATTTCATTTATTATAGGTGGAATAAGGATTTTCAATGTTTTAATTAATACAAATGATTTAAAATATTTATGTTTAGTAAGTCTAGAGATTTTAATTTGTTTGTTGGGTGTAGCAATTTTATTTTTTGGATTTATAAGAAAATATAAAAAGGATGAAAGAGTAATAAATGAGAAAAAAATTTATTATAATAAGGCATCAATAGTACTTGTTAAAATTACTACCTTTGTTTTTGCTATATTTTTACCTATTATACTTTATATGGGAATTCCTAATGGTTTTTCAGATACTATCTTTGGTAATATCTTATTTATTTTATTTTTTCTTATTGGAATTTATGTGATTTTTAGTTTTAAACGAAATGATATTTTTTTTAATTATTCTATTATAGATAATGATAATTATTATAAATGCATTTTAAAAAATATTTGTAAATTTGCCTTATTTATTTTTTATCTATTTATGACCTCATTATTTGTCTATATATTATGTAGTTTAAAATATAATTTTAATATATATTTCTTAATATTAATTATTTCGATGTACACTGGTATATTAGTTTTTTTAAGTTCATTATATTTGTTATATTCTTTTTTAGAAAAAACTAGCTATAACAGTGATATTGCTGTTTCTAAAGCTACATTAATATTATTAGGAACAGTTATACTTACTTTTGTTACATATACTTTTTTGATGATATATATAAACTCTTTAAATCTTACAACTGCTAGAGTGATACAAATAATTACATATATTTCAGAATTTTTTAAACCTTTTATTGTATTCGTATTATTGTTATTTTTGATATATTTTAGTTATGAATATCTAAAAGCTGAAAAAAATAAAATGTTGTTCATTGGATGTATATTGATTCTACTAGTTGGAGTTTTATATTATTTTAATAATCAGATATTAGGATGTATAACATCCCTATTAATAAAACAATTTGTTGAAAATAATTTTTTTGTTATATATATATTGTCATATATAAGAACAATTATTCTATATTTATTTTTAGGAATTAATATTGTTGGAATTTCCTTGCTTATAATTTCCTTGATTAAGGATAAAATAATAAAGAAGGTAAATATTCTTTCTATTATTTTTATGTCTATTGCTATAATAGTTCAAATTTTTCTTAGAACGCAGGCTGAAGAAATTATGGTTAGTATTTATTCTGCTGTTTGTGAATCGTTTGTCTTAATTTATTTATATATAATTGCGATATTTATTAATAGAAAGAATATTAAATACATAGAAGAATAAAAATGGAGAATTAAAATGATAAAAGTATTGTTTGTTTGTCATGGTAACATTTGTAGGAGCCCTATGGCAGAATTTATATTTAAGGATTATGTGAATAAAAAGGGGAAGACAAATGAGTTTTTAATTGATTCGTGTGCAACATCTAGTGAAGAAATAGGTAATTCTATACATCATGGTACTAGGATGATTTTAGATAAATACGATGTAGATTATTCTAAAAAAAGAGCACGTAAAATTACAAAGGATGATTATTATAGGTATGATTATATAATTGCAATGGACCACTACAATTTAATTAATTTGAGACCATACATTTTTGGTGATCCTGAGAGAAAAGTACATCTTTTATTAGAATTTGCGGACGTTAATAGAGATATAAGTGATCCATGGTATACAGGTAATTTTATTGAAACAGAAAATGATATATTATTGGGTATAAAGGCTTTCTATGATTATTTAAAAAATAAAAAAAAGTAAAAACTTTATTTAATTAATAAAATGTTGTATAATAATGCCTAGGTGGTTAATTATGTTAATAAAATGTGCTAAAGGAATGTTTTTAGTTCAAAGAAATCATAGAGATGCATTTAATTTAGATGCATTTATTGAAAAATATATAGATGAGTGTTTTGATAAAGCTGCTTATATTGTTGGTGATATTTCCTCGACAATTTTAAGATTAAAAGCATTTGATTTAGATCCTAAAAGTGATAGTTATTTTGGAAATATAGATAACTATATTGATGTTTCTTGTGCTTTTGGATGTCCTCACTATGTTTTAAAAAGAATAAAAAACGAGGAAGAGTATAAGCATTTAGAAAAAACGATGAAAAATGCAGTACCACAAAAAGGAAAGATTGAAATTAATCCGATTGTTAAAGAGAATTTTGATAAAGAATCATTAGTTTTAAAATCTACCCCTAAGGTTAAGCCCAATATTATTTTAGATTCAAAGAAAATAAATGCTATTCCAAAGGGTGAGCTACCTAAGGATATTAAAGACTATATTATTCAACAAGATAATCAGCCTCAACAAGTTAAGCAAGAAGCTGAGGTTGAAACTCAAACTTATGTTTCGGCAAGTCCTGATTTTGATCCGACTAAGAAAGAAAATTATAGAAAAAATAAAAATAAGAATTCAAATTTAAATAATGGTAATAATAATCGTAATAATCAAATTAAAAAGAATAAGAACAAAAAACCAAATGATAATAAGAGGTAGTTTATTATGGAACAAGTAGAAAATGAAATAAAGAGAATTCTAGATAAAATCCGTCCTTATTTAAATTCTGAAGGCGGGGATTTAGAATTTATTAAATTTGAGGATGGTATTGTTTATATAAAAATGTTGGGAGCATGTATGGATTGTGGTGCATTAGATAGCACATTAAAGGATGGTATTGAAGCACTGCTATTAGAGTATGTTCCTGAGGTAATTGAAGTTCGTAATATTGCGGGGGAGTAGATATCAATGTTTTTATTAACAGCAGATGATAATATAAGTAATTTAGTTACGATTAGGGCTATTCAAATATTAATTATAAGTCTTATTTCCTTGTTAACGGCTCAAATGTTTAAATTTGTCTTATATTCAATTAAAGAAAAAAAATTTAAATGGAAGTTATTATATTCAACAGGTGGTTTTCCGAGTTCACACTCTTCATTTTGTGTCGCTTTAGTAATAACCCTTGGAATGTTTCAATGGCATGATTTAAATGGTACTTTAGATTGGTCGTTTGTCGTAGCAGTTGTATTTGCTATAATTGTTATTCATGATGCAATGGGTGTAAGACTAGAAGCTTCTAAGCACGCAGTAATTTTAAATAGAATTGCATCAAATTTAACTGATGAAGAAAAGGAATCTCTAGGTTTCGGTAAAAATGGTAAATTAAAAGAAATGCTTGGACATAAGGCTACTGAGGTTTTAGGTGGTATAATTTTAGGCGTTATTATAGGTTTAATTGGTTTTTTTATCGCAGTTTAATGTTAAAGTCATAATTTTATGACTTTTTCTTTTGGAAAAATAGTGATATAATCTTAATATAGATTATGGAGGATTCAAAATGAGTGAAAAATTAAAATTAGATGTTTCTCAAACAAAAGCTTTTTACAACCAAGAATTATATGAAAAGGTGAAAAAAGAAATTGTTAATTCGCATGAAGTACTAAGAAGCAAAAATGGTGCTGGGAATGATTTCTTAGGATGGCTAGACCTACCAGTTTCATATGATAGTCGTGAGTTTTCTAAGATTAAGCAAGCAGCCGCAAGAATAAAGGAACAATCTCAGGTTCTTTTAGCAATTGGTATTGGAGGTTCTTATTTAGGAGCTAAATCCGCAATAGAAATGTTGAAAAGATATTTTAATCAAGGTGGTGTTGAGGTAATTTTTGTTGGAAATCATATTTCTTCAACATATTGTTCACAGCTATTAAACTATTTAAAGGATAAGGATTTTTCAATAAATGTAATTTCTAAATCTGGTACTACAACAGAACCGGCGATTGCCTTTAGAATTTTTAAAGACTATATCGAACAACGCTATGGTAAAGAGGAAGCTAAAAAGAGAATTTATGCAACAACTGACAAAGCTAGAGGAGCTTTAAAAACTTTAGCTGATACAGAGGGATATGAGGAATTTGTTGTTCCTGATGATGTTGGTGGTAGATTTTCAGTACTTACTCCTGTTGGCTTATTACCAATTGCTGCAAGTGGTGTTGATATTGATGAAATGATGGCTGGTGCTAAACAAGCATACTTTGATTATCTTGAGAAAGATGTTGAAAAGAATGATGCTTTAAAGTATGCTCTTATTAGAAATGTATTGTACAGAAGTGGAAAGAAATTGGAAATGCTTGTAAACTATGAACCAAAATTGAATTATTTTGCAGAGTGGTGGAAGCAATTATATGGTGAATCAGAAGGAAAAGATGGAAAAGGCATTTGGATTACGTCAGCATCCTTCTCAACTGATTTACATTCTTTAGGCCAAATGATTCAGGATGGTGAAAGAACTATTTTTGAAACTGTTATAAATGTTGAAAAGGCAGAAGAGGAAATAGTAATTAATAAAACTGATGATAATTTGGACGGTTTAAATTTCTTAGCTGGTAAGACTATGGATTATGTTAACAAGATGGCAATGAGTGGTACTATGCTAGCTCATGTTGATGGTGGCGTTCCTAATATTAGAGTATCTGTTCCTAATATTAGTGCTTATACATATGGCTATATGGTTTACTTTTTTGAACTTGCATGTGGAGTTTCAGCATATACGCTTGGTGTTAATCCATTTAATCAACCAGGTGTTGAGAGTTATAAAAAGAATATGTTTGCGTTGTTAGGTAAGCCAGGATATGAGGATATGAAGGCTGAACTAGAAGCAAAATTAAATAAATAAACAAAGTTTATTACCTTCAATTAAATATTGGAGGTTTTTTTATGCTTATCATCATATAATATATTAGCTTTAGTTTTATGATAAATATTAGAAAAAACAATCTATTTTATAAATAAAATTAGCGCTTTAAAAAAAACATATAATAAAATTCGAAAAAAGAGTTGACTTTATGAATTAGAATGATATATAATATAAGAAATTTTTTTAAATAGCCAATAAAGAGACTATAGAAGGATATTTCCTTTCAAGAGAGGTAGCGGTTGGTGCAAGCTATCAAAGAATCCTTTGAATCTACCTCTTTGGTGAATCGTAATGGGTTCCGGAGTTATTCGCGTTAGAGAATCATTGAGTGAGGTTACCTAATTAGGGTGGTACCGCGGATTTAAAAAAATTCGTCCCTTAATGCTTGTGCATTTAGGGATTTTTTTATTAATTTTAAGAAGGAGAGAGAAAAAAATGAGTAGAGTTTACAACTTTTCAGCAGGTCCAGCTGTTTTACCTGAGGAAGTATTAAAAGAAGCAGCAAAAGATTTATTGGATTATAAAGGATGCGGAATGTCTGTAATGGAAATGAGCCATAGATCTAAAATGTTTGATAATATAATTAAAGAGGCTGAGTCAGATTTAAGAAAGCTTATGAATATTCCTGACAATTATAAGGTTCTATTTCTTCAAGGTGGTGCAAGTCAACAATTTGCAATGGTACCTATGAATTTAATGAAAAATAGAAAGGCTGCTTATATTATTACTGGTCAATGGGCTAAAAAAGCATACCAAGAAGCAAAAATTTATGGAGATGCTATTGCTGTAGCATCATCTCAGGATAAGACCTTCAGCTATATACCAGATGTTTCAGATTTAGATATTCCAGAAGATGCTGATTATGTTTATATTTGCGAGAATAATACAATTTATGGTACTAAATATCATAGACTTCCAAATACGAAAGGTAAAATCTTAGTTGCAGATCAATCATCTTGCTTTTTAAGTGAACCTGTTGATGTCACAAAGTATGGTATAATATTTGCTGGTGTTCAAAAGAATGTTGGTCCTGCTGGTATGGTAGTTGCGATTGTTCGTGAGGATTTAATTACAGATGAAGTATTGCCATTTACTCCAACAATGTTAAAGTATAAGACTCATGCTGATGCAGGTTCTTTATATAACACTCCAAATTGTTGGTGTATTTATATCTGTGGATTAGTGTTTAAGCATTTATTAGCAAATGGTGGTCTTGAGGCTTCAAAACAAAGAAATGAAGAAAAAGCTAAAATATTGTATGATTTCTTAGATAATTCAAAATTATTTATAGGAACAGTTGAAAAAGATTCTCGTTCATTGATGAATGTTCCTTTTGTTGTTAATAAGGATGTTGTTACTGATCCTCAAAAGAAAGATGAGCTTGAGGCTAAATTTGTGGCTGAGGCTAAAAAAGCTGGACTTGAAAATTTAAAGGGACATAGAACAGTTGGAGGCATGCGTGCATCAATTTATAATGCAATGCCAAAAGCAGGTGTTGAAGCTTTAGTTAAATTTATGAGTGAATTTGAAAAGGAGTATTTTGATTAGTATGAAGGCATATTGTTTAAATAAAATTTCTAAAGTAGCATTAGCTACATTAAAAAATCCAGATAAAACAGTAGATGATATAAAGGATGCAGATAGTATTCTTGTTCGTTCTCAAGCAATGCATGATATGGATTTGGATTCTAACATTTTGGCTGTTGCTAGAGCTGGTGCCGGTGTAAATAATATTCCTCTTGATAAGTATGCAGAAGCAGGTGTTGTTGTATTTAATACGCCTGGTGCTAATGCCAATGCTGTTAAGGAATTAGTAATATGTGGCTTGTTACTTGCCAGTCGTGATATTATTGGTGGAAATGAGTGGGTAAAAGCTAATTCTACTGATGAAAATATTGGAAAAACTGCTGAGAAGGCAAAAGCTCAATTTGCAGGAAATGAGATTATTGGAAAGACAATTAGTGTTGTAGGACTAGGAGTTATTGGTGTATTGGTTGCTAATGCGTGTGTTGCTTTAGGAATGAAGGTTATAGGGTATGATCCATACTTATCAATTCCAAATGCAATGAAGCTTGATAAAAAGGTAAAATATGTTGAAAAACTTGAAGAAGCAGTAGCTAATGCTGATTTTGTTACAATTCATGTTCCGTTAATGGAATCTACAAAGTATATGTTTAATAAAAAAGTATTTAATAATATGGATGATGGAACTATATTAGTTAATTTTGCAAGAGATACTTTAGTAAATGATGATGACTTGTTAGAAGCAATTCAAGTTGGAAAGATTAAGAAGTATGTAACTGATTTTGCTAACGCTAAAGTTGCAAAAATGCCAAATACGATTTGTCTTCCTCATTTAGGTGCTTCAACTGAGGAGGCAGAGGATAATTGTGCTTTGATGGCAATTGATGAGTTAAAAGATTATATTGAAAATGGTAATATTCGTAATTCAGTGAATTATCCTTCAGTAAATGCTGGTGTAAAGACATCAGGTGTTCGTATCTGCATCAATCATAAGAATGTTCCAGGAATGATTGCTAATTTTACAACTTCTATTTCTCAAAATGGTGGTAATATCATAAATATGGTTAATAAATCAAAAAATGATTTTGCTTATACTGTTATTGATGTTGAAACAGCAATAAGTATTGACACATTAAGGCAAATTGAAGGAGTGCTAAGAGTTAGGGTGATTTAATGATGAAATTAGGTATGCCACAGCTATATGAATTTGATACGATAGAAGATAATTTAATGCTTGCAAAAGAACTTAATTTAGACTTCATTGAGTTGAATCTAAATTTTGGCTATTGTCGTAAGGAAATGGAGGCTGAGACAGTAGGTGACCTATTAAGAAAATACAATATGGAAGCGACACTTCATTTTTATGATGAGGCTGATTTAGGCTCATATTCTGAGGTGGTTGATGCATATCTTAAATTGTTAGAACGGTATGCTCGATTGGGAAAGAATTATATAAAACAAATTAATATTCATAGTATTCCAGGTCCTGTTGTTACAATTAGTGGAGTAAAAAATTATATTTATGAAAAAGAATATGATGAGTATATCAAAAGACTTTTGACTAATTTAAAAAGAGCTTCAGCTATTTGCGATAAATATGGAATAAATATGGTTGTTGAAAATACAGATATAATGCCTAAATTTATGAAAAAAGTTTGGAATGATATTAATAAGGAAGGCTTTAAATTTTGTTATGATATTGGCCATGATGCCTTATCAAAGGGTTTTGTGCTAGACATTTTAAAGGATGAATATTTAAGCTTTGGCGAATTCCATTTTCATGATGGGACTTCATCAAAGTGCCATCTTGCTTTAGGTGATGGAGAAATAGATTTAAAGAAATATAAGATCTTAGCTGAGGAGCATAATGCTTTTGTAGTTTTAGAGGTTAAGCGAAAAGAGGATCTGTTTTCGTCTGTACCATTTTTTAATAATTTATAGACCAGAAATGGTCTATTTTTTTATCAAGGACATTTTCATTAATTTGTACTTATAAATTAAATTTATAGTTTTTTCTATTTTTTTATTATTTATGCGCATATTGAAGACAAATATTATTATTTGTCAAATCTTGTACTACAAAAGCAAAAAACAATGTTATTTTTTATAAAAAATTATAAAAAAAATTAATGAAATGATTGTAAAATATTAAATATAACAAAAACAATATAACCATAGTTGATAATAAATATATTTAATGCTAGAATAAAAAATATTAAAGGATGTGTTTTCTATGGAACAAATTTATATAGTTAAGAAAGATGGTACTTTAGAATCTTTCAATCCAAATAAAATTAAAAAGGCAGTTTCTAAATCAGCATCAAGAGTTCTTGTTGAATTTACAGAAGATGATTTAAATAATATTGTTGAAACTGTATTAAGTAGTATAAAAGAAAAGAATCTTGAAAAGGTTTCTATTGCTCAAATGCATAATTTTGTTGAAGGCGCTTTGGAAACTCATTTCCCGACTGTTGCTAAAAGCTATCGTGATTATAGAAATTATAAGGTTGATTTTGTTCACATGCTTGATGAGGTTTATACAAAAAGTCAATCTATTATGTACATTGGTGATAAAGAAAATTCAAATACAGATAGTGCATTAGTTTCAACAAAGAGAAGCTTGATTTATAATCAATTAAATAAAGAATTATATAAAAAGTTCTTTTTAAATGTTGAAGAATTACAGGCTATTAACGATGGATATATTTATGTTCATGATATGTCTGCTCGTCGTGATACAATGAATTGTTGTTTATTTGATGTCCAAACCGTCTTAAAAGGTGGTTTTGAAATGGGTAATATTTGGTATAACGAACCAAAAAGCTTGGATGTTGCTTTTGACGTTATTGGGGATATTGTGTTGTCAACAGCTGCTCAACAATATGGTGGTTTTACTGTTCCATCTATTGACTTGATATTAGATGAGTTTGCTGAAAAATCTTATCAAAGATATTACCATAAGTATGTTGGATTGGGATTGACAAGAGCTAAAGCAAGTGAACAAGCTATTGAAGATGTAAGAACTGAATTTAAACAAGGCTGGCAAGGCTTAGAATATAAATTTAATACTGTTGGCTCAAGCCGTGGTGATTATCCATTTATTACTGTAACATTGGGAACAGGAACAACTAGATTTGCCAAAATGTGTACAATTGAATGCTTAAAAGTTAGAAGAGGTGGACAAGGTAAGCCAGGTAGAAAGAGACCAGTTTTATTCCCTAAAATTGTTTTCTTATATGATAAAGACCTTCACGGACCAGGCTGTATCAATGAAGATTTATTTGAGGAAGGATTGCTATGCTCTTCTAAAACTATGTATCCAGATTGGTTAAGCTTAACAGGTGAAGGATATGTTGCAAGTATGTATAAAAAGTATGGAGCGATAATTTCTCCAATGGGCTGTCGTGCTTTTTTATCTCCATGGTATGAAAGAGGAGGAGCACATCCTGCAGATGATGAAGATAAGCCTGTGTTTGTTGGAAGATTCAATATTGGAGCAGTATCTCTTCATTTACCAATGATCTTAGCTAAGTCAAAAAAGGAATCAAGAGATTTCTTTGAGGTGTTAGATTATTATCTTGAATTAATTCGTAAATTACATTGTCGTACATATGATTATTTAGGAGAAATGAGAGCATCTACGAATCCACTAGCTTATTGTCAAGGTGGTTTTTATGGTGGACATTTAGCACCATCAGACAAGATAAAACCATTATTAAAGTCTGCAACTGCATCATTTGGTTTTACAGCTTTAAATGAGCTTCAAGAGTTATATAATGGGAAAAGTATCGCTGAAGATGGAGAATTTGCTTTAGAAACATTAAAATATATTAATAAGAAAATTGCTGAATTTAAAGAAGCTGATGGACATCTTTATGCAATGTATGGTACTCCAGCAGAAAATCTTTGTGGTTTACAAATAACACAATTTAGAAAAAAATATGGTATTGTTGAAAATGTATCAGACAGACCATATGTTTCTAATTCATTCCATTGTCATGTTACAGAAGATATTTCCCCAATTGAAAAACAAGATAAAGAGAAGAGATTTTGGGATTTATCTAATGGTGGTAAAATACAATATGTTAAATATCCAGTTGATTATAATATTGATGCAGTAAGAACATTGATTAGAAGAGCTATGGATTTTGGATTCTATGAAGGGGTTAATTTATCTTTAGCATATTGTGAAGATTGTGGTCATCAAGAGCTTGCTATGGATGTATGTCCAAAATGTGGAAGTAGAAATTTAACAAAAATAGAAAGAATGAATGGATATCTTTCATATTCTAGAGTAAATGGTGATACACGTCTAAATGACGCTAAAATGGCAGAAATTGCAGAAAGGAAGAGTATGTAATGCGTTATCATAATATAACTAAAGATGACATGCTTAATGGTAGCGGATTACGTGTTGTTTTATGGGTTGCTGGATGTGGTCATCATTGTCCAGGTTGTCAAAATCCAATTACTCATGATCCAAACGGTGGTATTCCCTTTGATGAGGATGCTAAAAATGAAATTTTTAGGGAATTAGAAAAGGATTATGTATCAGGAATAACTTTTTCAGGTGGGGATCCATTGCATCCAGTTAATGTAAATGAAATCGGAGAGCTTGTAGCTGAAATAAATGCTAAATTTCCTAATAAAACAAAGTGGTTATATACTGGATATGTTTATGAACAAATTTCAGGATTACCATTTATTTCAATGCTAGATGTAATTTGTGATGGAAGATTTGAATTAGATAGGTTTGATCCAAAAATTCACTGGGTTGGAAGTTCTAATCAAAGAGTTATAGATGTAAAAGCTACAAAAAGAGAAGGTAGAATTGTATTATATGAGGATGGTTCTTGTTGATGGAATGTAAAAGAATTGCAAGATTTGAAATTGTTTCTTTTGAGCAATATAAAGCTTCTTTTGATAATCTAGATGAAAAAGAGGTTAAACAGATATATGAAAGCTTAATAATGCCTAGAAGGGCGACTAAGGGTTCTGCAGGATATGATTTTTATGCACCATTTGATATTAAATTAGAACCAGGCCAAACAATAAAAATTCCAACTGGTATTAGAGTCTATATGGAAGAGAATTATGTTTTAAAATTGTATCCTAGAAGTGGATTAGGCTTTAAATATCGTTTGCAGCTTAATAACACAGTAGGAATTATAGATAGTGACTATTATTATTCAGATAATGAAGGTCAAATTTTTGCTAAAATAACAAATGATTCGAATGAAAATAAAAGCTTATTGATACAAAAAGGCACAGGCTTTATGCAAGGTATTTTTGTTGAGTATGGTATTACATTCGATGATAATGCTACTGAGCTACGTAATGGTGGGTTCGGTAGTACCTCTAAATAGGCAGTCTAACGACTGCTTTTTATTTAAAAAGAAAGGAATGATATTATGAAATTTGCGATAGAAAGACCAAAATTTAATGAAATTGAATTTAATATTTTAGATTTTGGTGCTAAATCCAGTAATTCATATAATAATAAAAAAGCTATTCAAATGGCTATAGATGAATGTAGTAAAAATGGGGGTGGAAAAGTAATTATTCCTAACGGCTATTATTTAACTGGTCCAATATCATTGAAGTCTAATGTTAATTTACATTTAGAAAATAATGCATATGTTCAGTTTACTAAATCAAAAGAAGAGTATCCTTTAATTTTTACTGAGTATGAAGGAATTAAAAGAATTCGCGCTATATCTCCAATTTCAGCAAATGGTGCTTCTAATATAGCTATCACTGGTGGTGGTATAATTGATGGAGCAGGACATTTATGGCGTGGCATTAAACAATGGAAGCTCACAGAGAAGGAATGGCAAAGATGTTTAAAAAAGAGTCCTTATGTTGTACCTGGTAATGATGGTGGAATATGGTGTCCAACAGAAACATACTATAAAGGTGTTATGGGTAAAGAACCAGACTATAGTGATCCAAATGCCTTAAAGATAGCTAGTGAATGTTGGGATATGTATAGACCAGTATTAGTTTCACTTATAAATTGTAATAAGGTTCTTATTGAAGATGTTACAATACAAAATTCTCCAGCTTGGAATGTACATCCATTATATTGTAAAAATTTTACAATGAATCGTGCTAAAATAAAAAACAAATTTTCAGCTCAAAATGGAGATGGAATAGATTTAGAATCATGTCAAAATTGCGAAATAGCTAATTCTATTTTTGAGGTTGGTGATGATGGAATATGCATAAAATCAGGAAAAAACAAAGAAGCAAGAAAAACTAAAATTCCTACAAGTAATATTTGGATTCATGATTGTAAGGTGTTTGATGCCCATGGAGGCTTTGTTGTTGGAAGTGAAATGAGCAGAGGAATAAATAACGTATTAGTTGAAAATTGTACATTTAGTGGAACAGATATAGGCGTTAGATTTAAATCTGCCATTGGAAGAGGTGGAGTAGTCGAGGATATTATCATTCGTAATATATACATGTCCCATATATTAGGTGAAGCTTTTATTTTTACTATGGGGTATGTTTTAAGTAATATTGAGGATGAAAATGAAGGGGAGGTAACATTTGACGAAGAGGATATTCCAGAGTTCAAGAATATTTATATGGAAAATATAGTGTGTGATGAATCTTCATCATCAATTAAAATAAATGGCTTAAAGCAATTACCTATTCATGATTTATCATTTAAAAATATAGAGATAAATTCTGAAAAAAATATTGAATTATCATTATGTAAAAATATTAAATTCGAAAATGTTTCGATAAATGTTAAAGGCGAAAATTTTGTTTTGAATGAGACATATAGTAAATAAAAGTTACAAATTTGTAAGAAAATGTAATTTTATTAGTCTTATTTGATAATAATTGTTGAAACAATAAAAAATTAAATATATAATATTAATAAGTGAGGAGGAGATCTTATGAGTTTTGATAAGTGGTTTAATCAACAATCATTATTAATAAAGGTTCTTTTATTAATTATTCCATTTGTTGGATGGATTGTTGAATTACTTGTTAGATTATCAGTTCTACTAAGAACTAAGAGTGGAATCCATTTAGTTGTATTTATTCTATTCGTAGTTATTGGTTGGGGTTGGTTTTTAGCAGTTGCTGACTTAATTTACATGTTAGTTACTGGTCATTTATTTCTTGCTGAATAACTAAAATAAACAGGTTTTAGACCTGTTTTTTTAGTTTTTTCTTCTTTGATACATTTTTATCTTGCAATTCAATTATATTTATGTTATCATTTAAAAGCTGTTATTGCAGCAAAGCACATTACTCCGCTGGCAACATGGGATTTATTGGCTATGAGTTTTGTTATAAGGAGAAAATATATGGCAAACGTTAAAGGACAAGCATTAATTAATGAAATTACTGCTGAATATTTACAAAATCGTCCAGACTTTCGTCCTGGAGATACTGTAAAAGTATACGTAAAGATTATCGAAGGTGATACACATCGTATTCAAGTATTTGAAGGCTTAGTTATTAAGCGTCAAGGTGCTGGTATCTCTGAGACTTTCACAGTTAGAAAGATGTCTTATGGTATCGGTGTTGAACGTACTTTCCCTGTTCATACACCAAATGTCGATCGTATTGAAGTAGTTAGAAGAGGTAAAGTTCGTCGTGCAAAATTACACTATATTCGTACTTTATCTGCAAAGGCTGCACGAATTAAGGAACGTCGATAATTTATTTAATTGGTTGAGTATAACTCAACCTTTTTTTCTGTTTATAAAATGTTTTACAATTGAGAAAAATGTTGTATAATAGAGAAGTATTGTTGGAGGAATTAATTAACATGGGTGGATTTTTTGGAGTTGTGTCAAAAGATGATTGTGTATTCGATCTATTTTTTGGAGTGGATTATCATTCACATTTAGGAACTAGACGTGGAGGTATGGCAGTTTTTGGCGAGGATGGTTTTAATCGTTCTATTCATAATATTGAAAATTCTCCATTTAGAACTAAGTTTGAACGTGATGTGCTAGAAATGAAGGGCTTTTATGGTATTGGCTGTATATCTGATTTTGAGCCTCAACCATTAATAGTTAAATCCCATCATGGGACATATGCATTAACAACAGTTGGTAAAATCAATAATTTAAGTGAAATTGAAAAATTATTATTTGAAAATGGTACATCTCATTTTTTAGAGATGAGTGGAGGAGATGTTAATCCGACTGAGGTCGTTGCATCTATTATTAATCAAAAAGAAAACTTGATTGAAGGAATAAAATATGCTTTAGATTTAATTGACGGATCTATAACAATGCTATTAATGAATGAAAAGGGTATTTATGCGGCAAGAGATAAATATGGAAGAACTCCTTTAGTTATAGGAAAAAAGAATGAGGATACATATTGTGCAAGTTTTGAATCATTTGCTTATCTTAATTTAGGATATAATAATTATAAAGAACTTGGACCAGGTGAAATTGTTAATATTAGTCCTGCTGGGGTTAAAACACTTGTTGCCCCTGGTAATAAAATGAGAATATGTACATTTTTATGGGTTTATTATGGGTATCCATCATCAAGCTATGAAGGTTTAAGTGTAGAAAAAATGCGTTACAATTGTGGAAGATATATGGCAAAATGTGATAGTGCTAAGCCAGATATTGTAGCAGGTGTTCCAGATAGTGGTATTGCTCATGCGATTGGCTATTCTAATGAATCTGGAATTCCTTTTTCAAGACCATTTATTAAGTATACTCCAACTTGGCCAAGAAGCTTTATGCCGACAATTCAAAGTCAAAGAAATCTAATTGCTAAGATGAAACTTATTCCTGTTCATGAACTTATTGAGGGAAAGAAACTATTACTAATAGATGATTCAATTGTAAGAGGAACTCAGATGAGAGAAACAACGGAATTCTTGTATCAAAGTGGTGCAAAGGAGGTTCATATCCGTTCGGCATGTCCACCATTATTATATGGATGTAAGTATTTGAATTTTTCTCGTTCAAAATCTGAAATGGACTTAATTACCCGACGAGTAATATTAAAGCTAGAAGGTAAGATTACTGATGAAATCGTTAAATCATACATTGATCCAGATTCAGAAAAGTATAAAATAATGGTTGAAGAAATTAGAAAGGAACTTAATTTTACTACATTACAATTTAATAGACTTGATGATTTAAAAAAGGCTTGTGAAATTGATGAAAGTAAATTATGTACATATTGTTGGGATGGAAAAGAGTAATCATTCGTTCGATAAAACCTATAAAACTCTATAATACTATAGAATTTATGTTTATTTCCTTATTCAATGAGCCCTGTTTTATTGTAAAACAGTTGGTATTTACTCTCCTAAGGCGTTAATTTCGCACGAACGTATGCGTATTTGTTTATATTATTTTAAGTAATTATTTAGATTAATTGCTACATTATAATCTCTATTTATCTTTAAATTACAATTTGGACACACAAATACTCTTTCACTAAGCTTTAAATTTTCTTTTATATAACCACATCTATTACATTTCTTACTAGAGGGATACCATTTATCGGCATAGATAATTTGTATTCCTCTTTTTGTTAGTCTAGCTTCTAATGTATTTAGGAATTTCCTAAATGGATTTTCTTGAATTCCTTGAGCTATTGTTTTAGTACTAGCCTATTTTTCTTTTGATTGTTGGCTATTTTTTCTAGTTTTACCTTATTAGCTGTAAACTCTATTTTATATGGGTCTACATAAAATGATTTTTTTGATGATCTATATTCTTTCTTTACAGGATCTTTCGATACTTTTTTAAAGAATCTAATAAATGAATTATAAGTATTCTTTATTTCTTGTTTAAAAAAGCCTTTAGGGCTTTTCTATTGTTAATATATCTTTTTTGTTTGGCTGATA
>JBJEFS010000184.1:0-5153 GCA_051874325.1 Anaeroplasma sp. | reverse complement strand
GATTCTATTATTGTCATAATAGATATTATGTACCACAGTGGGGAAGATGGTTAGAACCTGATAATATAAATTACCTAAATCCAAATTCAGTAAATTCATTTAATTTATATGCTTATTGTAATAATAATCCTGTAAATAAGTATGACCCTACAGGACACTTTGGAATTACAGCAGCACTTCTTATTGGTATAGGAATAGGTGCGCTATTTGGTGGTGCGATTTCCGGAGCGAGCGCATATAAAGATGGAGAAAGAGGATGGGACTTATTTTGGGATATTGCTGGTGGTGCCTTAATGGGTGCTGCGACAGGAGCTGCAGCAGTATTAGGAGGTGCTGCAGGATTGACTGCAGTAGGTGGAACTGTTGCAGGTTATGGTTTATCTGCCACAGCTGCTTTAGGTATTTCTATGGGTGCAACAGCAATTGGAGGTATGACAAAATATGGTTTTGACTATATTGCTTCCCCAAATGCAAATCAATTCTCTGGAGAACAATTTATTTTTTCAGGTATTAATGGGGCAATTCAAGGTATGTCAACATTTTTAATTGCTTATACAGCTGGTAAAAATGGAGTATTTAATAAAACATTTAGCATGGATTTTATTGACTTCTATGCTAAAACAGGAGTTACTATGGGAAATTTATCAGTCGGAATTTTAAATTCAAATATTGGTGCATTTTTGACCAAATTATTGTTATTAACTGCACCAGCTGCTTTATCTAGGTTTTTACTAGGCTCAATTATTGTTAATGAAAGGAGATAAAAATGAAAATTAAAAAGGGATTGTTTATGTTATATGTTGGATTATTAAGTATAAATTTGTTAGTTTTATTGTTAGGTATACCGACTTATTTATTAGGATTTGAAAAAAGTACCATTAATAATTTAGTATTTATAGGTATTATTTGTGGATTTATTTTACTAACAATAATTATATATTTATTAGTTCATATTTTAAGAAAAACATATTTTATTATCACAAAAAATGAAATATCCTTTTGTAAAAAGAATATAAAACATTATTCAATATTAGTTAATGATATACTTTATGCAGAATATTTATGTTTCAGCTTTAGTACAATATTAAATCAAAGTACATTTGGATATTTAAAGGTGCACACAAACAATCTTGATATTTTTATTGATATGTCTCGAGCAAATGCAAAAAAAATAGATAAAGAATATTTTAAAATTAAATTTAAGAAATAATTAATGGTTTAGTATCCATTGGAACGAGGGGCGACATGCTAATTATCCCCTCGTCCAAGGACTAAACTATTATTTAATTAATTTTTACACCATGAAATATATTAATAACTAGAGGTATAGAAGTAGTATGATACAATCAGTATTATATAATGTTGGAATTTATTGTAGATTATCCTTAGATGATGGAAGTGTAGGAGAATCTGGAAGTATTCAAACACAAAAGCTGATGCTAGAAAAATATTGTAAAGATAATCACTATACTATAAAAGAAACATATATTGATAATGGTTATTCAGTTCTTAATTTTGATAGACCAGCATTTAAACAATAATTATTAGATATAGATGCTGGTAAAATCAATAGGGTAATAACTAAAGATTTATCTAGAAAAGTTAAATCAGCTAATTAAAATAGCTTCTAAGCTATATGAAGATTAATTAATATCTGATATGGTAAATTCATTAATTGAAAGAATTGAAGTGGGCTATATGAATATAGTTGATGGAAAGAAAGCTAGAAAAATAAAAATAGTATATAATTTTATTGATATGCCAATAAATTTAGAATAAAATAGAAGAAATTAGTGGTGTCTTAGTATTAGGACACCATAGGATATGATGTCGAGACTGAATTCTATTATTGTCATAATAGATATTATGTACCACAATGGGGAAGATGGTTAGAACCTGATAATATAAATTACCTAAATCCAAATTCAGTAAATTCATTTAATTTATATGCTTATTGTAATAATAATCCAGTCATTTACAAACATAGACCCGATTCTTTTGGTGGTTCAGTAATTAGTTCATCAATCTCTTTGGGAGGTTCATCTGCTTCGGAAGGAGTATCTTCTGGAGGAGGAAACTTAGGTAACGTTGGAAATCTTACTGCACCTTGGTGGGCATCAACTGCAGTAGGTGTAATTCCAGATTTCATTTTAGGAATGAGATATTTAGCCGCTAGTGGAATGCATAGTAAATTTGCATATGCAACAAACACAAGATATATGTATCCAATTATGGGCGGAACATGGCGATGGTTTGCTAAATCTAGTTCAAGTTTTGGAACAGTAGCTCAAGGAACATTTAAACAAATATTAACTGGAGATGCTAGAGCAGGATTTGGTGCTATTGCTAAATCAGTTGGTGGTGTTGTTGGATTTAATGCATTTGTCAATTTTGGATTTAATCTATATGAAAATAATTTGAAAGTTGATTCAGCAATGTTAGTAGATACTGCCATTGATACAGCTATTGGTGTAGGTTCATATTATTTAGCGGCAGGAGCAATGTCACTTGCTACAGCAGGCTTATTAGCTGCTGGTGTTGCCTTACCAGGTATCGTCGTAGTTGGTGGTGTTGTAATTTTAAGTATTGGCTTTGAACATGTGATTCGAGCAATTTCTGGTTATTGGGATTAAAATATGAAAGGATGATATATCAATATGAAAAGAAAAATTGAAAATTATTTAAATTCTAAAGATAAAAAAGAATATAGTAATTTAGATAGAATCTTTGAATTATATTTGACTGGAAACATTAAAAAGTTATTATCTAAATATGTGGGAGTAGGAGTTTATCCTACTATTAATAAATTAGGTAAAACAATTCAATTAAATTATAATTATCATAATATTAATGTTATTGTAAATTTTTTTGAAGATAAATATAATGTTGTAGTATATCACGCTGGAATAAATGCAGAGGATTTAGAAAAACTTTTTGTTGATTATGAATATCCAAATGATTTTAACTTAGAAAAATTAATTAAACAAATTGACGAAAAAATCAAAAATCATCCAAAATTAAAGGATACAACTTTAATAGATAAAAAGAAAAAGACATATTCCTTAATTGCATGGATTAGCTTATGTTTACCTATTTCAATCTTTAGTAGCATTGCTTTATATTGTGTTATTACTGAAAATAGTATCAAAGGTAATATGTGGTGGGGAATATTCTTTATTGTAATTCCTTTAATTGTTTGGTTCACATTTGATGTAAAATCAAAAAGATTAAAATAAAACTTGCATAAGGGAAGATTCTGAAAACATCATTTTCCTAAGTGCCTCTATAAAAAATAGCTATCTAAAAAAGCTTGCTATTAATAGTCTTTTTACTTTGAGTATTTCATTGGGAGATTACTGTAAAAAAATAATCTAGTAATCCTTTGGGTGTATACTATACAAACAGTAATAAAGGAAAGACATTATCCTGCTTATTATAAATAAAAAAATTTATGGTTAGGACCACATAGGATATGATAAAGAGACTGGATTCTATTATTGTCATAATAGATATTATGTACCACAATGGGGAAGATGGTTAGAACCTGATAATATAAATTACCTAAATCCAAATTCAGTAAATTCATTTAATTTATATGCTTATTGTAATAATAATCCTGTGATGTATTCTGACGGAGACGGGCATTATTCAAAGCTAGCTGATTGGTTAAATTTTGCTAATGTATTTGGACTTACTTCTGTTATCGGACAATTGCTTATTAATGGGGCATATATTGGATCTTATTTTAGAATTGCTAATGCAGTAAGACCAGCTAATATTGGTGTTGGATTTTGGAATAAAGGTCGTTCAGCTGCGCTTAAAAGTTTTGGTGATATTGATGCTCCTAAGTTTCAAAAAGCATCTAATATTTTAGGGGCAATTACAGTAGGTGTTCAAGTCCTTGGTGCAGGGATATCTGATTATAATAGAGGATATTCTATAGATAGAATTATATCTAACGCGGTAGTTAATACTGCAATATATTCTGCAACTACTTTAGGGTGTTCTTATATTGGTGGATTAGTTGGATCAGTTATCCCTATTCCAATTGTTGGAACTGCGATTGGAACTGCTGTAGGATATGTTGTTGGAGTTGGGATTGATTTTTTATTAGAATTAGAAATAAATGGAAAATCAATAATTGATTATGTTAGAGATGGAATATATGATTTTTGGCAAAATCTATTTGATTAAGGTGAAAGTATGAGGAAAATCAATTTAACAGATATATGGTTTAAAATATTGGCGTTACTATTATGTATTTTAATCACACCATTAGCATTTTGTATATTGTTTGTAGTTGATAAAAAAAATATTTTGGCTTCAGCATTTATGGTATTTGCTTGGTTGTTTGTAATGTTTGGACTATTTGTAGCATTTTATGCTAAAATAATAATACATGATGATTACATCATTTTTAGGGTTTTTTGGTGGCTTAAACCGAAAAAATATAAGATAGAAATAAGAACTATAGAAAATATTTATCTTGAGGATAATGTCAATATTTCTAATGTTATTCATATTATTACTAATAATGATGATATAAAATTTACTGGTTATAATTCATCGAAGGGTCATTCCCATAATCTACAGCAAAGTAAAAAGATAGTTTCCATTCTTAATGAACTATGTAACAACAAATTAAATTAGCATTATGTGTTCACACCAAGATGTATAGGACTATAGTCTTATGCATCTTTTTTTCTGGAATGGAACCCCGTTTTATAGTAAAACTTAAGTATGGAAAACATGATCAATCAATACATAAATAATACCTCATTTAGTTTGATACATCAGCAATATCTATGAGAATAAAAACAGATTATATGGGAAATGATCAGCTTCTTCTAGCATATAATGTTCAGTTTGGTATATGTGATAATCGCAATATTAGATGTTAATCATTATAGAATAGATATGGATTGTTTTACTACACTAATGGAGAAATAATTCAATAAACTATAATTATCAAGTGTGGGATAAGGGGGGGATTATCACCTTTTTAATCCTTTTTTTAATTAAATTTGACTTAAACTTTAAAATTTCTTTTATTCAAATTATGTGAAAAATTACCATATATTGACAATATATTTTAAAGAAAATATAATTGAATTAAAGATAATAATAGGAGGATAAGGGAATGGCAAATAAAG
>JBJEFS010000183.1:0-22672 GCA_051874325.1 Anaeroplasma sp. | reverse complement strand
AAAAACGGTGCTAATGTCTAAAAAATATTAGGAACTATTCAAAAGTTATTGACAACTTTTTTTTATTTTTTTTAAAATTTATAAAGTCATATTTATTATTATTTTTCATAAGTTTTATTGGTGATATGATTTGAAAGTAAACTATTTATTAAAAATAAATAAAATAAAAGAAGTAAAAAATAATCATGATGTTACACTAATAACTTCTAATTCAAAAGATTGCATCAATGGCTGTGTATATGTTAGTACTACATCAAATATGGATTACATTAATGAAGCAATTCTAAATGGAGCTAACACAATAATTTCAAAGTGTATTGTTTTAAATCCTAAAATTAACAATGTTTTAGTAGATGATCCTACCTATACTCTTTCAAACTTATTATATACATTTTATAAATTTCTATTTAAAGGAATTAAGATAATTGGTATTATTGGTACTAATGGTAAAACAACAACTTCCACTTTAATTTATGAACTTTTTAAATATTCATCTATTAGGGCAATGCTGATAGGAAGTAATGGCTGTTACTATTTGGATAAATATATTAAGCATAATAACACAACACCAGATATAGCTACTTTATATAAATATTTCCTTAATGCATATAATAATGAAATAAAAATGGTTGTTATGGAGATATCAAGTATTGCAGTTTCAGAATTAAGAGTTAATAAAATTCCATTTTCAACTTTAGTTTTTACAAATTTTTCAGAAGATCACTTAGATTATCATAAGAATATGGAAAATTATTTGTTCAATAAGTGCATACCTTTTTATAATTTAGATAGAAAGTCATACGCAATAGTAAATTTTGATGATCCTGTAGCTAAGCAAATAATTAAGCATACAAATGCCAATATTATAGGCTTTGGAATAGATAGAGAAAATGAAATATATGCAAGCAAGATTTCATCTAATTTTAATGGTATATCATTTGTTTATGATGGAGTAAGATATCGTTCTTTTTTGTTTGGTAGATTTAATGTTTATAATATATTACCATTATTTGCGATAGGAAAAATTTATCATATTAGTAATGAGATAATTAAGAATTTTTTACATACTATAACAAGTGTAGATGGTCGAATGAATTTAATTCTATTAGGAAACAAAAAGATTTTTATTGATTATGCTCACACTGCAGAGGCAGTTAGAAATGTATTAATGGAGTTTGAAAAATATGATAAAAAGGTTTATGTAGTTATAGGTTGTGGTGGTAATAGAGAAAAAGAAAAAAGAAGAGAAATAGGCAATATACTATTATCATATAAATGTATTCCTATTATTACAAGTGATAATCCTAGATTTGAAAATCCAAATGACATCATAAAAGATATAAAGAATGGTAATGATTTTATTTCTATTACAGATCGTAAGGAAGCCATTATATATGCTTTAAATAAAATGAATGATGATGATATTCTATTAATATTAGGAAAAGGCTGTGAAGACTATATTGATATGAATGGTGTAAAGATACCTTATAGTGATTATGAGGTCATTGAGGAATATAGAAATGGTATTTAGAATAATATGTTTATTTTCTTTAAGTATTTTTCTATTTACATTATATATTAGAGTTTTTAAAAAATTAGGTCAATATGAAAGAAAAGAAGGATTGAAATCTCATCAAAAGAAGAATGGTACAATCACAATGGGAGGCATCCTTTTTTCAATAATTCCATTATTTTTTATTTCATATAGTAATAAAATTCTTCCAATAATTATTACATCAATACTATATGCCATTTTAGGCTTTATAGATGATTTATTAATAATTATAAAAAAGAACAATATAGGAGTCGAACCAACGATAAAATTAATAGTACAGGTTATTATTGCAGCCATATCTTTTTTTATTTATTTGAATTTAGATTTACCAACCATTTTGGATTTAGTTATATTAAAAGTTGATATTAAATGGCTATTTGGATTATTAATGCTTGGTATTTTAACGTCAAGCACCAATGCCTTTAATTTAACAGATGGAGTTGACGGACTGTGCTCAGGATTATGCATAATTATTCATATAGCTTATATGATTATAGCATTATATAAAAAGGAATATGAAATACTTTTAATGTTAATGATAACAATTATCCCTATTTTTGTATTTTGGTGTTTTAATTATCCTAAAGCTTTTTTATTTATGGGAGATACAGGCTCACTTTATTTAGGAAGCTTCTATGCAATGACAGCAATATACTTAAACAGTATTCTTGCCTTTGTTATTTTATCTTCCTTATTTATATTTGAAACTCTATCAGTAATAATACAGGTGTCATATTATAAGAGGACAAAAAAGAGAGTTTTTAAAATGGCTCCCTTTCATCATCATCTAGAGGCTATTGGATTAAAAGAGTATCAAATTGATATTATTTTTTATTTAATTGAATTTTTTTTAGTTTTTATTGTTCTATATTTTAAATTATATTAAGGAAAATGATTAATGAAAATATTATTATTAGGTAAAGGTAATTCTACTTTGGGATGTAGTAGATTACTTGATAGTGTTAAAATTAAATATGATTTACTTGAGATTAATGAGTTAGTTTGTTATGATTATGATTTGATTGTTAAATCTCCTGGGATATCCTTAGAGGATCCAGTATTTAATAAATTAAATGGGAAAGTTATTTCAGATATTGAATTAGTTTATAAAATAAAAAAGCCTTTTATTATTGCTGTTACAGGCTCAAATGGTAAAACTACTGTAGTTTCGATGCTTGAATATATTCTATCGAAAAAATACAAGGCTATTGCCTGTGGAAATATAGGCTATAGTTTTGCAGATGCTGTATTAGATCATCCTGATTATGATTATTATATTTTGGAGTGTTCAAGCTTTCAACTAGAGGCAATAGAAGAGTTTTGTCCTAATATTGCTGTACTATTGAATATTGATTTATGTCATTTAGATCATCATAAAACCTTGGCAAACTACGTTATGGCTAAGCTTAATATTGCTAAGAATTTAGGTAAAAATTGTTATTTTATTCATAAAAAAGAAATACCATATATAAAATCAAAGTCTAATAATGAAATAATTTATTCAGCATTAAATACCTCTGCAAATATATTTGTTCTTGGGGAGAATATTTATAATAATTCAAAGCCATTATTTAAAGTAAATAATTTATTTAGCCATAGTGTTGAAAATATAATGGCTGTTTTAGGAGTTTTAAAGGTTCTAAATGAATTAAAGCTTAAGAATCATATTAAATCCTTTAAGGGTGTAAAATATAGATTAGAATGTGTTGATAAAAATATTTATAATGATGCAAAAAGTACAAATTGTGCTTCAACTGATGCTGCGTTATGTAGCTTGGATAAAGTACATTTAATATGTGGTGGTTTTGATAGAGGTATACCTATTATATTGAGTAATAAAGCAATATCTCATATTAGAATGGTCTACGCTTATGGTCAATCTAATAATAAAATATGTGAATACTTTAAAAATAAAAATATATATTGCTTGTGCTACAACGATTTAAAATCTGCCTTTTATAGTGCTATGTATCATAAGGAAAAGGATGAAGTAGTATTGTATTCACCAATGTTTGCGTCATTTGATCAATATAAGAACTATAACCAAAGAGGAGAAGAATTTGATTTTCTTTTGAAAGAATATAAAAAAAATCCCTAATGGGATTTATTTGAAATAATCACTATGTTCATTAAAGTAATCACTCATGATTTTATTAACATCATTTGTTGCAGTTTGTAATGTTAGACGTTTATTACCTAAATCTTTGATGTAGTATGGCTCTAGAATATTATAATGGATACATGGCTTATTTCTTCTAGTTAATTTATAGATGCCCTTAGGCTTGTGATAGGTAATTACAGATGGGATAATTTTACCATTCGCTTCAAATGAGTAATGGAAAGCACCATTAAGAAATTTTCTAATGTGATCACAATATGGCATTAAAGCAGCTTCTGGATAGACTAAAATATTATAGCCTTCTTTAATTACTTCAGGAGTTTCTTTATTAAATCTTTTTAAAAGGTTTATATCGTTTGGGATAGGAACAGCCCCTCCAGCTCTAAATAAGCCTGAAATAATCCCAAAACCTAAATTTGATTCAAGCATTGTAACGTAAATTCTTTTAGTAGGTAAAGCAGTTAAAATCATAAATGCGTCAAATTGATGAGTGTGATTGCATACAAGCGTACTTGATTTGATGTATTTTTTATTTTTCTTTCCTATGACCTTAAATCCCCATACAAATTTTTTAGGAAAAAATAAAAGAAATTTAAATAAATAAATTATGATTTTATTAAATATCTTAAAAAAAATTCCCTTTCTATATAATTTATAGTTTTCTTTCAAATGGACCTCCTTTGGATGGAAACCATTATCATATGTATGGACATTTTCATTTAGTTCTTTATGTTTGTCATCCATTAAAAACACCTCTAATTTCTCTTAATTATACATATTTTTAATTTTTATTTCAATAGATTATTTACTATAAATATGATACAATTATAATGAATAAGAATTTGAAAGGGTATAATAAATTTAAGGTGCTCATATGAAAGTTATTTTAGGACTATCAGGTGGAGTTGATAGTAGCGTTGCGTTAAAGTTATTAAAGGATCAAGGCTATGATGTTGAAGCTATGTTTATGCGTAATTGGGATTCGGCAACTAATAATGATATTTTAGGCAATCCGGATATTGATAATGATGTTTGTCCCCAGGAAAAAGATTACCAAGATGCTAAAAGTGTTTCAGAACAGCTAGGCATTAAACTAAATAGAGTTGATTTCATTGAAGAATATTGGGATACTGTTTTTAGTTATTTTCTTAATGAATATAAAAAGGGTAGAACCCCTAATCCAGATATAATGTGTAATAAATATATTAAATTTAATGCTTTTTTAAAGCATGCAGCCTCTTTGGGTGCTGATTATATTGCGATGGGACACTATGCTAGAGTTAGACATGAAAAAGATAAAAGTTATTTATTGAGAGGTGCTGACTCTAATAAAGATCAAACATATTTTTTATGTCAAATTACGCAAGAGCAATTGAGAAAATCATTATTTCCAATTGGTCATTTGACTAAACCAGAGGTAAGAAAAATAGCTCATGATGCAGATTTATATACTGCAGATAAAAAGGATTCAACTGGCATATGCTTTATTGGTGAGAGAAACTTTAAGAAATTTTTAGAAAATTATCTGCCTCATCAGCCAGGTAATATGGTTACTATTGATGGGAGATTGGTTGGTAAGCATGATGGATTAATGTATTATACAATTGGACAGAGAAAGGGCTTAGGGATTGGAGGCTCAAATGAGTTTTCTAATGATGCTTGGTTTGTATGTGGTAAGGATTTAGAAAAAAATGAACTTATTGTAGGACAGGGTCATGATAGTCAGTATTTAATTTCAAATAACTGTTTTGCATCAGATTGTAATTGGATTACCGATGTACCTATTGAAGGAAAAGAATATACTGCAAAATTTAGGTATCGCCAAGCCGATAATAAAATTACCCTTAGGTTTTTAGAAAACAATAGAATTCAGGTATTTTATCCATCTGGTGTTAGAGCAGTTACTCCTGGACAGGCAGTAGTAGTATATGACGGAGATATTTGCTTAGGTGGAGCCATTATTGATGAGGTTTATTATAACAATGAAAGAAGAAAATACTGATAAAATAATTGTAGTTGGACATATTGTTTCATATGTTTTTAAATCTAGTGATTCTTTATATAAGGTTGTAAAAATAGAAACTACTGATAATAAAAGTATTATTGGTGTTGGTTCATTTATTGAATTAGATGAAGGCTTAGATTATGAATTTGTTGGTCAAATGACCAATCATCAAAAATATGGAAACCAGTTTTTGATTGAAAGCTATTCTCGGACAAATAACTATACTAAGGATGGGCTGATTGAGTATTTATCAAGTGAAAAATTTTATGGAATAGGTCCAAAGCTTGCAGAAAACATTTATAATGAATTAGGACCTGAATGTATAAAGATCATCTTAGAAGATCCTAGTAAGCTTGATAATGTTAAGGGGTTAACAAAAGCTAAAACTAAAATTTTAGTTGAAACATTAAAAAATAACTATGCGAGTGAACAGGTTTATATAAAACTATATAGCTTCGGTTTAACATCGAAGATGATAAAAAAATTGTATGATACTTATGGAAATTCAGCTGTTAATAAGATTGAAGAAGACCCATATAGACTAATTTATGAGGTAGAGGGATTTGGATTTAAAAAGAGCGATAATCTTGCATTAAATTTAGGAATTAAAAAGAATGATGATAGAAGAATTAAAGCAGCATTGAGTTATACGTTGAATTACATTTGTAATCATCAAGGCTTTACCTATTTGACAACAGAGCAATTAATAAATTCAGTACAAAGGTTACTAAACGATGCAGAGGTTAGCTCTGAGAAATTAAAAGAAATAGCCTATGCTTTAGCTAAAGAAAATAAGATTATAATTGAAGATGATAGATGTTTTGAGCCGTATCTTTTCTATGCGGAAGTTCAATGTGCAAAAAAAATCTTAAATATTTCGAAAACTAAGGCTAAATATACAAAGGAAGAAATAGAAAGAGCACTTGACTACGTTCAAACGAATATTGAAATAAAATATACTCCTCTTCAAAGGGATGCGATTGTATCTTCTTTAGCGAATAATCTTTCAATTATTACTGGTGGACCTGGTACAGGTAAATCAACTATTTTAAAAGGCATTTTGCTGACATATGCTAAATTGAATAAATTAACTCTTACAAGTGAAGAATTGGCATATAAAGCTTTGTTGGTAGCACCAACTGGTAGAGCCGCCAAAAGAATGTCAGAAACAACAAATTTTAAGGCTAGTACTATTCATAAAGCTTTAGGCTATAATTATGATGGAGATTTTTCTTATAATGAAGATAATCATCTTACCGCAAGTCTATTAATTGTTGATGAGACTTCAATGCTTGATATTGTCATTGCTTCAAACTTGTTTAAAGCTCTTAATAATACATGTCAGGTAATATTAGTGGGAGATGTCAATCAGCTACCATCAGTTGGACCGGGTAATGTTTTAAGCGATTTAATAAATAGTAGTTTTTTTAATGTGACAAGGCTCAATCAAATTTTAAGGCAAGCAAGTGGCTCTGATATCGTATCGCTATCTCATATGGTTTTAAATGAAAAAATTGATTATAGTATATTTTCAAGAAAAACAGAGGTTTTTTTCTACGATTATGAAGCAAAGGATTTAATAAATGGAATTGAAAAAATACTTGATAATTTTATTTTAAAGGGTGGTAATCTTTTCTCTGAAATTCAAATTTTAGCTCCTATGTATGCAGGTGTTGCTGGAATAGATGTAATTAATGAAGTGGTTCAAAGAAAATATAATCCTGAGGAAGAAAAGATTATTAAAAGAGAAAATAAATTTTTTAAAAAAAATGATAAGGTATTACAGCTTAAAAATGATTCTGAGCTTGAATTAATGAATGGAGATATTGGTAAAATACTTGATATTGTTAAAATCGATGATAAAGATGTTTTATTGATTGATTTTGATGGTAGAATAGTAAAATATTATGCATCAGATATTGATAATCTTAGTTTAGCTTATGCTATTTCAATTCACAAATCGCAGGGTGGAGAATTTGATAATGTTATTCTACCTGTTTTACCAAGCTATTCAATAATGCTTCGAAAAAAAATGATATACACTGCTATAACACGTGCTAAAAAGAAATTAATTGTCTTAGGAAAATTAAAAAGCTTAGACTATTCACTAAAGCAACAGGAAATTCCTAGACAAACTCTTTTGTTTCAACGATTATCAATTAAGGAAAATGATAATCGTATTGAGGATCCTAATATTCCCTTTGATACATTAGGGGAATATGATATGGATGGTATTACACCGTATTCATTCATGTAGTTAAAAATTACCATATTAATAATCAAATATTTGATAACAATAATAAGGGTGATTAATATGAAAGGTATATGTATGCTTACTTTTGGAATGGCTCTTGGTATGGCTATATATAGTATGAAGGATTCTAATCCTAAAATAAAAAAGCTGTTAAAAAAGATTAATATTGATTAATAAATAAGGCTCTTCAATTGAAGGGCCTTATTTATTAATCATATAGCTTTTGATGATGATTTGTTTCAGTTAATTTTAATTCCTTTGTTAAATCTATCTCTAAAATTTTGCATATTAATTGTAAAGTAACAAAATTTGGTTCAATTTGTCCATTTTCAATTTTACAATAGTTTGATTTAGATATTGGAATCATCAATGCCATTTCATATTGAGCTATTCCCTTTTTAACTCTTTTATCCTTGATAATTTTTGAAAAATCTTTATATGCTAGCATACTATCACCTATCCTTGATTATATCGTATTCTTAATAAAAATAAATATAAAATACTGTTTTTATCTAATAATAGTATAAAAAATACTAAAATATAAGAATTTTATAGATAAATATGAGTATTTATGATATAATGTTTAAAATATTTTTTATGGGAGTTGGTATAGTGAAAAATTATAAATTGCATACATCAGAGGGTTTTAAGGATACATTTGGAGAAGAACTATTAGTAAAGAAGCAAGTTGAAAATATTACTTTAAAACTATTTCAATCTTTTGGATATGAATTTATCAAAACTCCTACTGTTGAATATATAGATGTTTATTCAAATGATGGCTTACAAAAGCCAGATTTATATAGTTTAATTAATCGTCAGGGAGAGGTTTTAGCCTTATGTAATGATATGACCTCATCTATTGCTAGATTTGTAGTATCAAATAATTATAATATCGATAACGCTTTAAAGTTTTGTTATATAGCAGATACTTTTAGATACCCTAAGCTATATCAAGGTAAAAATCATCAGTTTCTTCAAGCAGGAATAGAGCTTATTGGAGATAAAAAAATAACATCAGATGCTGAGGTTATTTACTTGGCATATAATATTTTAAAGGAATGTAATGTTAATAAATTTACTATTCATATTGGTTCGGCAGAATTTATTGAAACTATTTTAGATGATTTAAATATTCAAAATAAAGTTAAGGATGCTATTTATAATTGCATTAAAAACAAGGATTATGTCACACTTAAGCAGGTTTTAAATGCTAGTATTAATGAAGACAAGGCTAATTTTATTGTTGATTTAATGCTTAGAGGTGGTAGATTACATTATTTAGAGGGCTTAATGGACAAATTGGTTAATACTAAATCATATAAAATTTTAGAATCACTTAAGGAGATTTACAATTTGCTAAATAGCTTAGGTGTAAATAATATTATTTTTGATTTTTCAATTTATTCATATGCTGATTATTATACAGGAATTGTTTTCTCTGTATATTTAGAGGGTGTTTCAAAGGTTGTTATTGAGGGTGGTAGATGTGACTCCTTGTTTAAAAACTTTGGTTATGATATACCTGATGTAGGTTTTGGCTTGGATATAGATGCCTTAACTGATTATGTTTTAATGAATAATGCTATTAGAATCAAAGAAAAAAAATATATTTCATATACAGATGATAATTCATATATATATGCTTTTAATGAGAATAATAAGCTAAGAAATAGTAATATTATTGTTAACAACATAAACTTTAATAATCTTGCTGATGCCATTAATTACGCTAAAGCTAATGGTTATAATGGAGTTATTGAATATAAAAATAATGAACAAAAAATCTGGGAGGTAGAGCTATGCTAACATTTGCACTATCAAAGGGAAGACTAGCTGATAAGATATTTAAGCTATTAAAGGATTTAAATATATGTAATATTGAGGTAAAAGATGATGATAGACATTTAGTATTAGAATCAGATGATCATAAATACAGATTTTTTTTAGCTAAGCCTAGTGATGTTCCAACCTTTGTAGAGGCTGGTGTTGCTGATATTGGTGTTGTAGGTAAAGATACAATTTTGGAAGAGAATAGGGATATAACAGAGGTGTTAGATTTAGGATTTGGGAAATGTAGAATGTGTGTATGTGCACCTAAGGAGGATGGTTTTTCTTACCAAGAAAAATCTATTGTTCGTGTAGCTACAAAATATCCTAATATTGCCAAAAAATATTTTGAATCAATTCATCAAAATTCAATAGTGATTAAGCTTAATGGTTCAGTAGAGCTTGCAGCTATTGTTGGTTTATCAGATGTTATTGTTGATATTGTTGAAAGTGGAAAAACATTAAAGGAAAATGGATTGGAGGATTTAGTAACAATTCATAATTTATCAGCTAGATTAGTTGTTAATAATGCATCATTAAAGACTAAGTATGATGAAATAAGTAGAATTATATCTGGATTTGATAGAATTATTAAGGAGAGATAGTATGATTGAAATTATTAAAAATAAAGATGATATTGATAAGTTCTTTAAAATTTTAAAGGAACGAAGTAGTGTATCTAGTGGAGAATATTTAGACTCTGTGAAAAGTATTATTGCAGAGGTTGTAAAAAACAAGGATCAAGCATTAGAGGAATATACTAAAAGATTTGATGATTCTAACTTTAATATAAAGAATATAGAGGTCTCAAAGGAAGAACAAAAACAAGCCTTTGATAGCTTATCTCCTAAGATGAAGGATGTTTTAATTAAAGCTAAAAATCGTATATATGATTACCATATGCATCAAAAAAGAGAAACCTTTATGTACGAGGGTGAATATAAAGAAAGACTGGGGCAAAAGATTACTCCACTTGAGACGGTTGGTGTTTATGTACCTGGTGGAAAGGCTTCTTATCCATCTAGTGTTTTAATGAATGTTATGCCAGCAAAGGTTGCCGGGGTTAAGAACATAATTATGGTATCTCCTGCGCCTAAGGGTTATATTAATCCTTTGGTATGTGCTGCAGCTTATGTATGTGAGGTTGATCACTTTTATAAAATAGGTGGAGCTCAGGCAATTGCTGCCTTAGCTTATGGAACTGATATTGTTCCTAAGGTTGATAAAATAGTTGGACCAGGAAATATTTTTGTTGCTTTAGCAAAAAAAGAGGTCTTTGGTCTTGTAGGAATTGATTCTATTGCAGGACCATCTGAAATTTTGATTATTGGAGATGAAACTTCTAATGTTAAGTATTGTGCTGCTGACCTATTAGGTCAGGCTGAGCATGATCAATTAGCTTCAGCCATATTATTAACTACAGATGAAGAAAAGGCTAAAGCTATTCAAAAGCAGGTCGACGAATATTATCAAACATCATCAAGAAAAGAAATATTAGATATGTCATTAACTAAATATTCCAAAATAATTATTGTTGATAACATTGAAGAGGCTATTAATATAGCAAATAGAATTGCTCCTGAGCATTTAGAGCTTGCACTAGATGACGCTGAAAAATATATTGATAAAATTAGAAATGCTGGTGCAATTTTCATTGGTCATTATTCTCCTGAAGCACTTGGTGACTATATGGCAGGACCGAATCATGTTTTACCTACTGTAGGTACAGCTAGATTTTTTTCTCCACTTGGGGTCGATGATTTTATAAAGAAAAGCTCACTAATAGAATTCACAAAGGAAGCAGCTAAAATGCTTATTTCTGATGTTGATGCCTTTGCAATGGCAGAGGGCTTAGAGATGCATGCATTATCAGCTAGATTAAGGGGTGAGTAAATTGAAGTATATGAAAAAAAGCTTTAATGGAATGATACCATATTTTTCAAAAGAAATTACTGATGGGATTATTTTGAATGCAAATGAAGCTCCATATTTACCACCTAAACAAATTCTAGATGAATTCAACAGTAAAATTAAAAAGATTAGTTTTAATAGATATCCAGATATGCAGAATGCTAGGCTTTGTGAAGCTATAGCTAAAAAATTCAATGTTGGTATTAATAACGTTACCTGTGGAGTTGGCTCTGATGAACTTTTAGAGGTTACATTTAGAGCAGTCCTAGAGGCTAATGATGTTGTATTATCTTTTAGCCCTTCATTTTCGATGTATAAAGTTTTTGCAGAATTGCATAATGCAAGTTTTATAAGTGTTGATTTTAATCAGGATTATAGCTTTAATATCGATAGAATGCTAGTATATATTAATAAACATAATCCTAAGCTAGTTCTAATATGTAGTCCTAATAATCCAACAGGTCAAGCTTTAGCTAAAAGTGAAATTATTAGGTTGATTACTAGTACAACATCTTTAGTATTACTTGATTTAGCTTATATCGATTTTGCTGATGAGGATCCAACAGATTTAGCTTTAAGATATGATAATTTAATTGTTTACCGTACATTTTCTAAAGCAATGGCATTAGCTTCAATTAGATGTGGATATGCTATATCAAATAATGATAACATTGATATGATTAATGCTATTAAGCCACCATATAGTTTATCTATTCCATCTCAATTACTTGCAGGTATTGCAATAAGTAATTATGATTTATATAGAGAAAAAATTGAAGAGGTAAAAAATGAAAGAGATAAGCTGTATAATAGTCTTAAAGCTCTTAATTTTTGTGTTTATCCTAGTCAAGCGAACTTTATATTTGTGAAAATGGATAAAAAAATCTATGATGCTTTAGTAGATGAAAAAATTTATATTAGAAGGTTCAGCGATACTATGTATAGGATTACAATTGGAACAAAAACAGAAAATGAAAAATTATTAAAGGTTGTGAATAAATATGCGAAATAGTTTTATTACAAGAAATACGAAGGAGACCAAAATTGAATGTAAAATTGAATTAGATGGTATTGGTCAAACAAAGATTGATACTGGTATTGGATTTTTTGATCACATGCTTAATACTTTAGCAAAGCATGCTGCCTTTGATTTAGATTTTAAATGTGTTGGTGATTTAAATGTTGATACCCATCATTCAGTAGAGGATAGTGGGATTGTCTTAGGACTTGCCTTTAAGGAGGCATTAAAGTCAAAAAATGGTATTAAAAGGTATCATTCATTTACTATGCCAATGGATGATGCTTTAGTTTTATGTGCAGTAGATTTATGTAATCGTGGTTATTATGCATCAGATTGTGTATTTAGTTGTGATAAAGTTGGTGATTTTGAAACTGAGACAGTTAATGAATTCTTTAGAAGTTTTGCTTTAAATGCTCAGATTAATCTTCATTTTGTTGTTTTTAGAGGTGAAAATGCTCATCATATTATCGAGGCAATGTTCAAGGCTTTAGCTAAATGCTTAAGAGAAGCTATTACTATTTCAGATAGCATAAAGGGTGAATTGTCAACTAAAGGTGTATTATGATTGCAATTATTGACTATGGTGTAGGTAATTTAGGAAGTGTAATTAATGCTTTTAAATATTTAGGTCTAGATGCAAGGGTTACATCAAACAAAGAGGAAATACTATCTGCAGACAAGGTAATACTACCTGGAGTTGGTGCTTTTTCTGATGCGATGAACTCTTTTGAAAAACAGGGCTTTGTTGAAGTAATAAATGAGCTTATTAAGAAAAATACTCCTATATTGGGTATTTGTGTAGGTATGCAAATGCTATTTGAATATTCCTATGAGTATGGAAAACATAAGGGTTTGGGACTTTTACCTGGAAATATTGTTAGATTTGATGATTCTAAATACAAAGTTCCACATATGGGATGGAATGAAATAAAAGTTATTAAAGATAATCCATTATTAGCAGGAGTTGATAAATCTTTTGTTTATTTTGTTCATTCCTATCACTTAGATAATTCTATTGGTCATGAAATTGCAGAAACAAATTATGGGGGAATATGTTTTCCTTGTGCAGTAAATAAAGATAATGTATATGGAGTTCAATTTCATCCTGAAAAATCTGGTGAGGTTGGTTTAAAGATATTAAAGAATTTTGGTGATTTATAATGAAATTATATCCGGCAATTGATTTACATAATGGGCAAGCAGTAAGACTATATAAGGGTGATTATAATCAGGTTACTGAATATGGTGATCCAGTTTCTATAGCTAAAAAATGGAAGTCTTTAGGAGCAAGCTTTTTACATTTAGTTGATTTAGATGGTGCTAAAAATGGTAATTTTTTAAATTTAGAGGCGGTTAAAAATATTATAGAAAAAGTTGATATTGATTGCGAGTTAGGTGGAGGTATTAGGAACCTACAGCAAATCGCAGAATTATTAACTATAGGGGTAAAAAGAGTAATTTTAGGCAGTAGTGCTCTTGATTTGGATTTTGTTAAAAAAGCAGTTGATACTTATGGCTCTGACAAGATAGTTATTGGTATTGATTGTAAGGATTATAAGGTTGCGACACATGGATGGATAAATGTAACAGATGTTGATGCATCCTTATTTGCGCTAAAACTAAAAGAGATTGGTATTAAAGATATTATTTTTACTGATATAGCTAAGGATGGTACTTTAGAGGGTATTAATACTATTCAGACTAAAAGACTAATTGATGATACATCATTAAATATTATTGCTTCAGGTGGAGCTAAGACACTTGATGACATTAGAAAGGCTAAAGAAATTGGCTGTAAGGGAATCATTTTAGGTAAATCAATTTATTCTGGTTCTATTGATTTAGAACAAGCAATAAGGGAATTTGAGGTTTAATATATATGCTATGTAAAAGAATTATTCCTTGTTTAGATGTTAAAGAGGGACGTGTTGTTAAGGGAGTTAATTTCGTAAATATAATTGATGCAGGAGATCCTGTTGAAATTGCTAAAGCTTATTCTGATTCATTAGCTGATGAGATTGTATTTCTTGATATTACTGCTTCCTATGAAAAAAGAAGTATTATTTTGGATGTAGTCAAAAAAACAGCTGAGGTGGTTTTTATTCCACTTACCGTTGGTGGTGGAATTAACTCATTAGAAGATATTAAAAAAATATTAGATGCTGGAGCAGATAAGGTATCAATTAACTCTAGTGCTGTTAAAAATCCTAATTTAATAACAGAGGGTGCTAAAAAATATGGTAATCAATGTATTGTTGTCGCTATTGATGCTAAATATAATGGGTCATTTTATGAGGTTTTTATTCATGGTGGAAGAACATCAACAGGGCTAGATGCTATAAAGTGGGCACAGGAAGTAGAAAAATTAGGTGCAGGTGAAATTTTATTGACTTCAATGGATACTGATGGATGTAAGAATGGCTTTGAATTAGAACTTACAAAAATGGTATGTGAGGCTGTTAGGATACCAGTTATTGCTTCGGGTGGAGCAGGAAGTAAAAAAGATTTTTATGATGTATTTACTAAAGCAAATGCTGATGCTGCCTTAGCTGCATCATTATTCCATTATAAAGAACTAGAAATAAAGGATTTAAAGGAATATTTGAAGGATAATTTGGTAGAGGTACGACTATGAATAAAAAAGAGATATTAGAAAATGTAAAATATGATGAAAATGGCCTAGTTGTCTGTATAATTCAGGATTATCATTCTAAGCATATTCGCATGGTTGCTTATATGAATGAGGAGGCATTAATCAAAACACTTGAATCAGGACAAATGACATATTATTCAAGAAGTAGAAAATCTTTATGGGTTAAAGGAGAAACATCTGGATATTTTCAATATATGAAGGGTTTATCAATTGATTGTGATGGAGATGCACTTTTATTCCAAATTGAGCAAAAGGGTGGAATTTCTTGTCATACTGGCAATGTAAGCTGTTTTTATAGAGATTTAGATGAAGACGTAGAATTCACATTAAATCGTGGTAAGATAATTAATAGTGATAATGAATTGAATAATTTGGAGGCTACTATTATTGATAGGATAAAAAATCCTAAGGAAGGCTCTTACACAAATTATTTGATAACAAATGGTGAAAATAAAATTTTAAAAAAGGTTGGAGAGGAAGCTACCGAAACTATTCTTGCTTGTAAGGACAATAAAAAAGAGGATATTATTTTTGAGATTGCTGATCTAATGTATCATTTAACTGTTGAGATGGCTTTAAAAGGTGTTTCTTGGCATGATATTGAAGAAGAATTAAAGAAAAGATAATTCTTGAATTTGAGCATAAACAAAATTTGTTGATAATAATCACTCAATTTGTTATAATTAATAATGTTTCAATAAGAATAAATTATCTATTAAGGAGGATTAATAGCATGAAATATATGACATCTAGTGAAATTCGACAAATGTGGTTGGATTTCTTTAAATCAAAGGGACACCAGGTTGAGCCTTCAGCCTCTTTAGTGCCAGTTAATGATCCTACATTATTGTGGACTAATGCTGGTGTTACACCATTAAAAAAATATTTTGATGGTTCAATGGTACCTGAAAATCCAAGAATTACAAATGCTCAAAAGTGTATTCGTACTAATGATATTGAAAATGTTGGTAAGACTGCAAGACATCATACTTTTTTTGAGATGCTTGGTAATTTCTCAATTGGTGATTATTTTAAAAAGGAAGCAATTGAGTTTGCAGTTGAATTATTATTTGACGAAAAATGGTTTGGATTTGATAAGAATAGGCTATATATTACCTATTATTGTAATGATAAGCAGGCAAAAGATTATTGGATAGCAAATGGAATAAATGAGGATCACTTAATTCCCCTTGAAGGAAACTTTTGGGAGATTGGGGAAGGCCCTTGTGGACCTGATACAGAAATGTTCTACGATCGTGGAGAAAAGTATGATTCCAGAGGTCCTGAGTTAATTCGTGATGATATTGAAAATGATCGTTTTATAGAAATTTGGAATATTGTATTTTCTCAATTTAACTCTAAAGAAGGAGTTGCAAGAGAGGACTATAAGGAATTACCTTCAAAAAATATTGATACTGGCTGTGGACTTGAGAGATTGTGTTGTGTTATGCAAGGCGTAGATACAAATTATGATACGGATTTATTTATGCCAATTATTAATAAAACAGAAGAGATTTCAGGAGTAAAATACACTGGTCAAATGGCATTTAAGGTTATTGCTGACCATGTACGTACTGTAACCTTTGCTGTAGCTGATGGTGCTACATTATCAAATGAGGGTAGAGGATATGTTTTAAGACGTGTCTTAAGAAGAGCCTCAAAATATGCTAAATCAATAGGCATTAATAGACCATTTATGGCTGAGCTTGTTGACGTAGTTATTAAAATCATGGATCCTTTCTATCCATATTTGCATGAAAAGAAAGCTATTTGTAAGCAAATTATTTCTGCAGAGGAAGAAAAATTCTTATCTACTTTAGCATCTGGTGAAAAGAAATTTGAAGCAATTGCTTCTAAAGCAGATAGAGTTATTTCTGGTGCTGATGCTTTTACATTATACGATACTTTTGGTTTTCCACTTGAATTAACAATGGAATATGCTGAAGAAAAGGGCTTAGAGGTTGACATAGAAGGATTCAAGAATTTCTTAAATGAACAAAAGCAAAGAGCTAGAAATGCTAGAAAAGATGAAGCTTCAATGGGTGGACAAAATGAAGAGTTCTTGGCATTTAAAGAGCCATCTAAGTTCTCTGGATATAGTGCTACTAATCATAAAGCAAAAGTAATTGCTATATTTGGCAATGGTGTTGTTTTAGATGAAACTCCATTTTATGCTTTTTCTGGTGGACAATTGTGTGATAAAGGAAAATTTGGAGAATCTAATGTCATTGATGTTGTTAAAATGCCAAACGGACAGCATTTACATATATTAGATGAAAATCCATATCATATAGGCGATATTGCTTTTGCTTATGTTGATAAGGAAAATAGAGACTTAACTAGGAAAAATCACTCAGCTGCTCACCTTTTACAAGCTGCTCTTCAAAATGTTTTAGGTAATCATGTTCATCAGCAAGGTTCTCAGGTTTGTAGTGATTATTGTCGTTTTGACTTTAACAATTATCAGGCATTAACAGATGAGGAAATTCTCATGGTAGAAGATTTAGTTAATAAATATATAAAAGAAGCTCATAAGGTAGATACAATGGTTTTACCTATTGAAGAAGCAAAAAAACTTGGTGCAATGGCTTTATTTGGCGAAAAGTATGGTTCAACTGTAAGAGTAGTTGATATGGGAATTTCAAAAGAATTTTGTGCTGGAACTCATGTTGATAATACATCTGACATTGAAAAATTTGCTATTTATTCAGTAGAATCAATTGGATCTGGTACATTCCGTTGTACTGCTGCAACTTCAAATAATGCAATGGAGCATTTAAAAGCTTCTGTTTCAAATATTTCTTCAACAATTGATGCTATAATCAATAAAGCTAATGATTTAGTAGAGAAGGCTAAAACTGAAGGTATAGATTTAAGATTTAATTATGAGAAAAAGGAAATAACTGAATTTGGATATCGTTATATTATTGCTTTAAGAAATGAGCTTGCCAGAGCTCAAGCTCAAGTTAAAGAATTAGATAAGGAATATAATAGTAAAAAGAGTCAATCTGCACTGAAGAATTTATCACAATTTGATGATAAAATAGAAGGAGATAAGCTCTATGCTATTACAGATATCATTGATACTAATTTAATAAAAGATATGGCCTGTGCATTAAAGAATAATAAAAATCTTAACGTTGTTTTACTTGCTTCTAATTCAAATTCTAAGGTAACATTTGTATGTGCTGCAAATGAACCTTATGATGCTTGTAAGATAGTTAAAGAAGCAACTAAAATCACTGGTGGTGGTGGCGGTGGCAAAAAAGATATCGCTCAAGCTGGTGGAAAAGATCCAAGTAAGACATTAGAAGCATTAGAATATGTAAAAGGATTATTAAAATGAAATATATTGGATTAGATTTAGGCAGTAGGACATTAGGTGTTGCAATCTCTGATGAGCTTGGATTTTTAGCTAGAGCATATGACACATTTAGATTTGAAGAAGATGATTATGAAGCAGCTATAAAATATACTATTGAGATTTGTAAGAAAGAAAATGTAAATACTGTTGTTTTGGGATATCCCAAGCATATGAATGGAGATAAAGGAATTCGTGCAAATATCTCAGAAAATTTTAAAGCAACAATTGAATCAATGTCTAGTATTAAGGTTGTATTAGAGGATGAAAGATTAACAACAGTTATTGTTGATAGAGCTATGATTTCTGGTAATGTTAGGCGTAAGGATAGAAAACAAAAAAAGGATGAAATGGCCGCAGTTGTTATATTACAAAATTATTTAGATAAAAAAACTTTTTAAAGGAGAAATAAAATGGTAGATCGTACAATTACATTATTACAAGATGACGGAAAAGAGTTGGTTTGTGATATTTTATTTACATATCATTATGAAGTAACAAATAAGGATTATGTCGTATTTCAGGTTAGAGAGACAAGTGAAGTTTCAGCTGCAACTTATGATCCAAATGATGGTAAAGAAGGAAGATTAGGCAAAATTGAAACTGAAGAAGAGTGGACTATGCTTGAAGATTTATTGAATGATTATGCTCAAAATATAGATGATGCTGAAGAGGGCTGTGGTGGTTGCTGTAGCTCATGTTCTGGATGTGGCGAAGAGTGTGAATGTGATGGAGACTGTTCTAACGAATAATCTAAATTTTAGTGATTTTGAAAATCAAATGAGAGAATATGCTAGACAAAATAATGTTCCAATTATTACTGATGCAGGTTTAGCATTTCTGGAAATGATAATTGCTTTAAAAAAACCTCAAAAAATATTAGAAATTGGTACAGCAATAGGCTATTCTGCTATTAGAATGAATAAAGTATGTAATAGTGAAATATATACAATAGAAAGAAATGCTGAAATGTTTAATCAGGCAAAGGAAAATGTTAAGGCTTTAAATTTAGAAAACAGGATTCATTTGATTTTTAAAGATGCCTTAGAAGCTTTTGATTATGTAAAAAATAATTCATTCGATTTAATTTTTATTGATGCTGCAAAGGCACAATATATGAAATTTTTTGAGTTATACACACCACTATTAAATGATAATGGTGTTGTAGTATGTGATAATATGTTCTTTCATGGCTTAGTAGGTGATAAAGAGCATTATAATCAACAATCCCGTTCTGTAAGAGGATTAATACGTAAATTAAGTAATTTTCATGATGCATTAATCACCAATAATGATTTTAGCACTTCAATTTATTCGATTGGTGATGGGATAGCAGTGTCAATTAAAAGGAGCTGAATAAATGAGAATTCGTGGCTCAATACATATGATTGAATTAGATAGTAAGATAATTGGTATTTGTAATCATAAAAGAATTTTATTCTTTTATTTTCAAAATAGTCAAATGTCTATATTTAAAAGATATCTATATCAAGGAAATTGGATTGATTTAGAATATGAAGAAGATTCAAAAATAAAAAAAGGTATGTTTGAAGCATTTACAATTTCATATGTTTATAGAATTGAAGCATTGGGTCGTTTTGATCGTATTGTTTATTACGATAAAACAAGCATCAATAATTCCTTATCTACGTTTTTAAATAATTTGAATAATATTATGTTTTTAGATTTAGAGATGACTATGCCTAGTTATTCCTTTAAGGGAAAAGCTTTTAAAACAGAGGTAATACAAGCTGGTTTATTAGTTGTTAATAAAAATGGAGATGAGTTAGTAAGATATACAAATTATGTTAAACCCACAATCGCTCATTCTTTATCAAGACGTGCTGAGGATTTTTTAGGTATTACATCAAGAGAATTCTTTTTAAAAGCTATAGATTATAAAGCTTTTTATAAGGATTTTAGTGATATAATCAAAAAATATAGTCCTGCTATTGTAGTTTTTGGTAGAAATGACATAATTGTTTTAAATGACTCATACTCTATTAATGGAGTACCATCTTTAAAGAATAAAACTAGGTTTATTAATTTATGTCAATTGATAAAAAATTATTATGATTTAAGAAATGATCCCGGTTTATTTAAATTGTTTAAATTGTATTATGATAACAATGATATTCAAGTACATGATGCCTTTAATGATTGTGAAGTAACACATCATGTATTTAAAGCCTTTAAGGAGGATATTCAAAATAACAAAAAAGGAGCACTTATAAGACGAGAATTGGATTGATTGATTCAGGTTTAGGTGGTTTATATTATTTAAGGTCTTTAGTAGATAATAATTCTTATGTTTTAATTATGGATAGTGCGTATTTTCCATATGGTAGTAAAAGTAAAGAATTCTTATTGAAGAGGACCTTGTTTTTATGTAGTTATTTAGTTAATAAAACTGAACAAATTATTTTTGCATGTAATACCTTATCATTAATTGTTTTACCCTTCATCAAATTATTTTATAAAAATGTAAGGGGTGTCTTTGAAGAATTAGCCCCATATATTAACGATAATAGTGCAATTTTAGCATCATCACGAAGCTGTAAGGAAATAAAAAAAATTTATCCAAATAATTTAATTATTAATGGTTCAGAACTAATCAATAAAATTGAAATGAAAAGTGACTTTACTAACGAGGTTATGTATATTAATAATTTAATTAAAAATAGCTCAAATTTAATATTAGCGTGCACACATTTTTTAGTTTTGGATGATGTGTTTGTTGTTGAAACGATAAAAAATAATTATTTGCAAAATAAATCATAATCTGATATAATATTTGGGAAATATATGATGAGAGGTATTAATATGAAAAAGACTAAAGTAATTGTATGTAGCAACTCAGGAATTGATTATGTAAACCATCCATATGACATTGATGTGTTTAGATCTATTGTACAATATTCAGAAGAAGAAAAATATGATGACTATACAGAGATATCTGCAGAAACATTTTATACAAGACTAGTTGAGGATAAAGAGTCATTTCCACATACAGCATATGTATCAGTTGGACACATGATTGAAACATTTGAAAATGCAAAAAAAGAAGGCTATGATAGTGCACTTGTAATTACTATATCAAAATGCTTATCAGGGTTAAATGCAGCGATAAGTATTGCTTCCGAAAACGTATCTGACTTTGAAGTTGTTGTGTATGATTCCCATTGCCTAGCTTATCCAGAGGCTTTAATGGCAATTGATGCGGCAAGAATGCTTGAAGAAGGTAAATCTATAAATGATGTTCTTAAAAGATTAGATTATATTAGGGATAATAATCATATGATTTTTGCTGTAGATACATTAGAGTATTTAATTAAAAATGGTAGATTATCTAAGGTTGCAGGTGCATTTGCCAATATGCTAGCAATTAGACCAATATTAGATTTAGATCCAGAAGGAAAGGTTAGAACTCTTGTTAAGGGAAGAACATCTATAGGAGCAAGAAAAAAATTGACTGAAATGTATCTTGAAGAAATTAAGGATAAGATTGTAATTCCATTTATTCTTCATGCAAATGCTGAACAAGCAGTTATTGATGAACTAAGAAATGCTGTAAAAGCTGCTTATCCACAATACACCGATATTCCAGCATACCTATTAACACCTGTAGTAGGAGCACATACTGGTCCAAAAACAATTTGTCTAGGTTACATCATCAAAGATAATTAAGAATAAAAGTAAACCTTACAGATAGATTTGATTCTAAACTGGGTTATGGTTTTGTTAATGTTTAATGATAAAGCTAAGGCGTGTCAAGTAAATGATACGTCTTATTTTTTTGCTAGGCAACTAAAATAAGAATATTTTCTAATAGTTTTATTTTTTCGTATTGGTTTCATTTTATCAAAATAAAAATGGTATCTTTTTTTAATATAAAATTTCTTTTATTCAAATTATGTGAAAAATTTCCATATATTGACAATATATTTAAAAAAAAATATAATT
>JBJEFS010000182.1:0-5208 GCA_051874325.1 Anaeroplasma sp. | reverse complement strand
AAAAATGGCGATCCGGACAGGATTCGAACCTGCGACCCACGGCTTAGAAGGCCGTTGCTCTATCCAGCTGAGCTACCAGATCATCTACGAATGCTCAATTATTATATAACAAATATAAGAGTATTTCAAGTATAAATTCATTTTTTTATTTAATATTTTATAATATTATGTTAAAATAAGCTAGTGAGTATTTTTCGGAGGTTACTATGAATAAACAAGAATTTAATGAACTACAAAATGAATTTGGTCAATATGTATATAGATATGAATATTTTATAAAAAAGGGTTATTTGTTAGATTTAAGATATAACTATACCTTTTACGATATATTATATCAAACTCATAAAATTGAAATAGAATGTGGATTATTGCAATCTATCTTGAAAATGAATGAAGAGAATAAATCAGAAAAAGAGATATCTAATTTTGTTGAAAAAGTTCTAAATGATTATAAAGATAAAGAAAACAAAATAGTAGAAAAATATAATTTTTCTAAGATTGTAATTGATAATTATGATAAACAAACTCAAGATGAAAAAGAGGATTTTGAAAAATATTATGAAGATTATGTTATCAATTTTTCTCCTATTGTAAAAATCATGGTTCCTAAGACTGCTAAGCCTATTGTTGATACTTTAAAGAGTTTTTATAATAATAATAACATTGATGGATTTAAAGAATTATTTGAATTAAACAAGGAAATTTTTAGGGTTATTGACATACCTGAAGAACAATATAATGGTATATCAGCCTTCTATTACCAAAATAAATTAAATATTAATAAAGATTATAATCAAAAGGTTAGTAAATATCCTTATAATAAGGAAAAGGTATTTGATAATGATATGTCAATTAAGGCAGAAGAAGGAGAATTATTAATTCACTTATCTAATGTTAAAAAATTATGTAATGCTTTACATAAAGATTATGAAAGTATTTATGGTAAGGATGCAGAATTCATTTTTTCATGTACAAAAAAATAATAAAGATGCAATGATTTAGCTTTAAAATCATTGCATCTTTTTATGCTTTAATCAATTCATCAATATAGCTCGTTGGTTCAGTTCCTTTTTCAAAGTATTCATAGTAGCCATTATCCCTAGCCAAATATATTTCATTATCATCTATACAGATATATTTTTGGATGATTCCGTCAATTATATCATAGTATTGATTATCATTAGCATATTTATTTAAAAGAATATTCATAATACTTCTTGGTATTTTTTTTTCATAGCTATTTAAATAGCTTTCTGAAGAAATTGTGTCATAGCCAACCCATACACCTATAGTTAAGTCCTTAGTATAGGCGATTAATAGCGAATCTTTTGTAGAACCATAGGGAATATTATATTTTCTTATGGTTTCATCGTCATAATTTGTTTGTCCTGTCTTCGCCATTAGGTATGTATTTTTAAGATCATAGCTAGAGCCCTTAAAAACGTCATGAAGAATATTATTAATTATCCAAGCAGTAGTAGGTTTCATAGCTAATTGAGATTTTTGATTATTATAATAGGTATAGTTTTCATAATTTATTTTTGATATCGCACTTGCATTTTTGTAATAGCCTAAATTGGCAAACGCCTGATAGGCATTTGCTAAGCTTAATAATGTATAACCATCTGTAGCTCCTCCAATTGCATTTGCTTCATATCTATCATCAGCATAGATTCCTAGCTTACTAGCAAATTCAAAGGCTTTATCTGCACCTACCATTTGAAAAAGCTTTAGGGCAGGAATATTTCTTGAATCCTTTAAGGCATATCTCAAGGTGATATTTCCTTTATATTTATAATCATAATTTTTAATTTTTGTTCCATCTGAATAAGTGTATTCTTCATCCTTGATTATTGTTGCGGGTGTAAGTGATAAATACTCAATTGCTGGAGCATAGTCTAAAATTGGCTTTATAGTTGAACCAGGCTGAAGCTTTATATCTGTAGCATAGTTTAGCACTAAATGATCAAATGAACGATTTGCTGCGATTGCTTTAATTCCATATGTTATATTATCTAACACAACAATTGAGCAATTTACTTTATCATTATCGAAGATTTTATAATCATTATTCATTATTTTATATAGGTCTTTTTGAATATCAATATCTAAGTATGTATAGATTTCTTTAATTGTATTTTCATCATTTATGATTATATTATTAATATAATCTAAATAAGGAGTTAGATATTTTTCAGTTGAATCCTTAAATCCTGGATTTAATAAATCTTTAATTTGAATATCTTTTTCTTTGAAATATTCAGCTTCTGTAATATAGCTTTCATCATACATTGCTTTAAGAACAACATTTTTACGTTCGTTAGCTTGAAGGGGATTTTTAAAAGCATTATATCGATTAGGTGCTTGAATTAAGCCAGCTAAATAAGCAGCCTCTGATATATTTATTTCATTTGGCATTTTATTAAAATAATATCTTGATGCCATACTTACGCCATAAATATTACCACCATACAAAATGGTATTAAGGTAAGCTTCTAATATTTGGTCCTTAGTATATTTTTTTTCTAGTTCAATTGCATAAGCTATTTCATTAATTTTTCTTTCTATTGTTTTCTCATTTGATAAATAAACATTTTTTATGTACTGTTGAGTTATTGTTGAAGCACCACTTGAATAATTATTTTCCTTGGTGTTTGTATAGATTGCTCTTATTATTCCTTTAGGGCTAAAGCCATTATGAGAATAAAAATTTTTATCCTCAATTGCGATAAAAGCATATTTTATATAATCAGATATGTCATTAATACCTACATAATTGTAATAATAATTATCTGATGAAACTAAATTATTTTCATCATCATATATTTTAATAGGATTGTAATTGCTTTTAAGTGTGATAAAAGCATTAGCTGCTTTATTGAATACAATAAAACCACCAATGCTTAATAATATTGCTATGATAAAAATAAGTATTGTAAGAGTCTTAAATAATATTTTAAAAAAATTTTTCATCTAAAACCTTTAAATAAGGTAATCTTGGTAAATAAGACTCACGAATTAAATAGGCATTTTCTTTAAATTCATTATATGGTATTGATTTTCTACCATCATATTTAGCAGCTTCCCAATACTTATAAATTAGGTCAAAGGGTGTAACATAGTATTCGTTATATTTGCTCCATGAAATAATGAAGAAACCAATACCACCATGTTCAATTATTTTTTTAAGATGTTCTATTTGATGAGGATGTATATTTGCTAGAGGAAAGGCTGTTTTGTTATGATTCTCTTTGGCCTCAAAATCGATATATTTTCCTTTGTAAATACCATTATAATCAGTAGTAGAAGGAGTCTTATAATAAGCTTCTGTAATTACTGCTTTACTTCTCATGGGATAATCAACTTTAACTATTTGAATAGGTGTTGGTTTTTTATGAATAATTGCAATATTATTATTCAAATAATATTCATTTGAATCATTAATTAATTCTTCTAAATCCATACCTAAATTGGATTTATTAATTGTTTTTTGACGCTCATTTCGTTTTATTGGAAAGTTTAATGCCATTAATATCACCAATGCTATTTTATCATATTTTTTTATTAAGCAATCTTATTTTTTGCAATTTTTTAATAATTATTCTTGACTTAGTCTTAAATAATCATTAATTATTACCAAAAAAAGGAAGTAAGCGTATTCAGTAAACGTTTTTACTTTGAAATATTATTTTTTTATATTATACTTTATATTGTAATAGGAGGAGATTTGAGATGGCTAATACAAAGGTTACAATCAAGGTTGTTGCACCTGCAGAGGAATTATATATTGTTGGTTCAACAAAAAATTTAGGTGAATGGGACGCTTCTAAAGCTGTAAAGTTAGATTACTGTGATAAATGTAATGCATTTTATACTTCTAAAATGCTTCCAGCTGGAGAAACTGTTGAGTTCAAAGTACTTACTTCAAAGGATTGGGCAACTGTTGAAAAGGGCATTTATGGTGAAGAGCTTGAAAATCATAGCTTTGTAGTTGAAAAAGGTCTTGAAGCAGTTGTTGAAGTTAAAAATTTTGCGAAGTAATTTAGAAGATGCCGTGGGCATCTTTTATTTTTTTTCATAGTATAAAATGGTGATTAAAATTAATGATTGGAATAATTAAAGGTGATGAACGATTTACCTATTTACATTCCTTAATTGATAATTCAATTTTATCAAATAAGCTTGAAGATTTTTATAATATTGATGTTTTGATATTACCATTTAAGGCTATTGATGAGAATAACATTATTCAGGGCTCTTTAATTAACATAATGGATTTATTCAAAAACAATAGCATAAAATATATTATTACTGGTAATTCTAATAAATGGTTAAAAAACCTATGCAATAAATATGATATTCATCTTATTGAATTATTGAAAAATTCACAATTTGTAAGAGAAAATGCTTTTCTTACTGCGAAAGGAATTATTTCATATTTTACAAATAATTTTATTGAACCATCTAATCATACATTTTTATTAATTGGTTATGGTAATATTACATATTATTTAGCAAGTCTCCTAGATGCATATAAAACAAATTATTATGTTATGCCAACAAATGAGCTTGAGGAAAAGTATTTATTATTGAAGGAAACTAAAATAAGCGATTTAAAATGTGATTGTGATATTATTATTAATACTGTACCATCTAATTTAGAAATCGATTATACTCTATTAAAGGATAAAACAATAATTGATGTTGCGTCATATCCATATGGGTTTAATCCGATATTAATTGATGAAAATAATATTAATTATAAGATAATAAGTGCTATACCAGCTAAGTATTTTCCATTAAGTTCAGCATTATTAATAAAAAAATACATAAATTTATTGTTAAATCGATAGAAATAAGATATAATTAGAAATAAGATGTTAAATATCGATTATAAAATATTATAGTAAGGAGGAACGCATTAGAAGCGGATATATATGAGTAAAATAAATTTTTTTGCACTTGGTGGTGTCCAAGAAAATGGAAAAAACATGTATGTGTTGGAAATAGATGAAAAGATATTTATATTAGATTGTGGCCTAAAATATCCAACATCTGAACTATATGGTGTTGATATTATTGTAAATGACTTAACTTATATTAGTGAAAATAAGAATCGAGTTCAGGGAGTTTTTCTTTCTCATGCACATGATGATCATATTGGTGGTGTTTCTCATTTACTAAAGGAGAAAAAATTTAATGTATATG
>JBJEFS010000181.1:0-23253 GCA_051874325.1 Anaeroplasma sp. | reverse complement strand
CACATACCTTAAAATATTTAAATTTTAATTATTTACGACTGAACTGTAACAAAATATGTAAATTATATAATATTACTAACAATAAGTATACTAGAATAAAAAAATCCTAATAGCAAAAACTATTAGGAAATACACTAATCCTTCATCAATGTAACCATTACAGCCTTTTGAGCATGTAATCTATTCTCGGCTTCTTCAAATATTTCATTTGCGTGTCCTTCAAATACTTCATTGGTTATTTCTTCACCACGATGAGCAGGAAGACAATGCATTACCATACAATCATTCTTAGCAACGCTCATAACCTTATCATTTATTTGATAAACTCCTTCAAATACTTTTCTTCTCTCGCTAGCTTCTCCTTCTTGTCCCATTGATGCCCAAACATCTGTAAACAAAACATCTGCATCCTTTGCAGCAATTAAAGGATCTTCTACGAGCTCAAATAGTCCTTTATATTCAGCCTCAGCAAAATCAAGAACCTTTTGAGATGGTTCATAGCCCTTAGGACAAGCAACAGAAACCTTCATTCCCACTCTTAAACAGCCAACGATAATTGAATTAGCCATATTATTACCATCTCCAATATAACAAGCCTTTAAGCCTTCTAATGTACCCTTAAATTCCCTTATTGTCATTAAATCAGCCAAAACTTGACATGGATGAGCATAATCTGTTAAAGCATTAATAACAGGTACAGAGCCATATTTAGCAAAATCCTCAACCTCTTGTTGAGCAAATGTTCTTATCATTATACCATCAAGATACCTTGATAATACTCTAGCAGTATCTTGAACTGGTTCTCCACGACCAATTTGTAAATCTCTAGATGATAGGAACAAAGGATAACCACCTAGTTCATACATTCCAACCTCAAATGAAACTCTGGTACGAGTTGAAGATTTTTGAAAAATTAATCCTAGCTTTTTACCCTCAAGTAACTTATGAGGTATACCATGTTTTCTTTCATATTTTAATTGATCAGCAAGGTTTAGCAAATCAATAATTTCTTGTTTTGAATAATCCTGTAATGTTAAAAAATGCTTCATTCTTCTATAACTCCTTTTAAAATATTAATCCCCTCAATTAAATCTTTTTCTTTAATATTTAATGAAGGCAATAATCGAATTCTATTTTTAGCCGTTAAAACTATAATACCCTTTTCAATACATTTTTTTGCTATCTCACTAGCATTTAAGCCTGAAGGCGAAGAAAAGTCAACACCTACCATTAGTCCTTTACCTGTTACCTTATTGATGCATGGTGATTTAAGCAATATATCTTCAATTATTTGTCTTGACTTTTTAACATTTGTTAGTAAATCCGAATTTAAATTTTCTAAAATAGCTAAAGCAGCACTACAGCATATTGGGTTTCCTCCAAATGTAGTACCATGTTCACCATAGCCTAAGGTATTTTGTGTTTTTTCATTAAATAAAACAGCTCCAAGTGGAAGACCACCAGATAAACCCTTTGCGGTTGTCACAATATCTGGGCTTACACCATATTCTTCATAAGAATACAAATACCCTGTACGCCCATTACCTGTTTGAACCTCATCAACGATGAAAATTAAATCTTTATCCTTGCATAATTTATCAATTCCTTTTATAAACTCAGCATCTAAATTGTTTACTCCACCTTCACCTTGAATTGTCTCAATCATAATAGCACAAGTTTTATCATTAACCATTTTAACTAAATTTTCTAAATTATTTATTTCAGCATATTTAAATCCTTCAACAAATGGACCAAAGAATTGATGAAACCTATCTTGTCCAGTAGCACTTAGAGTAGCGATAGTACGCCCATGAAAACTACCATTTAAGGTTATGATTTCCTTTCTTCCTTCTCCATATTTATCAAATGAATATTTTCTCGCTGTCTTAATAGCGCATTCATTTGCTTCAGCACCACTATTACAGAAAAAAACCTTTTTCATACTTGTTTTTTCACATAATAATTTAGCCAATTTTGTTTGTGGCAATGTATAGTAAAGATTGGATATATGCTGAAGCATTTTAACCTGATTAATAATTGCATTTACCCAATCCTCATTATTAACCCCTAAGGTATTAACTCCAATTCCTGAAGTAAAATCAATATATTTTTTACCATCATAATCAAATAATATAGAGCCTTGTCCCTCTTTAATTGCTAAATCAAAACGATTATATGTATTGGCAATATAATTATTATCATCATTTTTTATCTCAACAAAATCCATCTTATCATCTCCTATTTGAACATTGTTCCTATTCCTTCATCAGTCATAAGCTCAATTAAAATTGAATGAGGAACACGACCATCAATAATAAATACCTTAGGTACACCACGTCTTATTGCCTCAACACAGCATTCGACTTTAGGAATCATTCCTCCATCTATTATACCATTTTTAGCAAGGCTAGTTAGCTCACTAACATTTATTTGATGAATCAAAGAAGATTCATCCTCCTTATCCTTTAATAATCCCTTTGTATCTGTCATAGCAATAAATGCTTCTGCCTTAATAGCACCAGCAATTTGAGCTGCAGCAGTATCTGCATTGATATTATAGCTATTTCCTTCATCATCAACACCAACTGTAGAAATAACAGGAATATAGCCATTATCTAAGGCATCATATATAACCTCTGGATTTACTTCATCTATTTGACCAACATAGCCATACTTATCCCTATTCTTAAAAGAGCACTTTATCATCTTAGCATCCATTCCAGAAAGACCAATAGCCTTACCACCACGAACACCAATCAGCTTAACTAAATCCTTATTTACTTTACCTGCAAGAACCATTTGAACAATTGAAGCACCTTCTTGGTCAGTATATCTTAATCCATCAATTTTTATAGTTTCTTTACCATATGCTTTGTAGGCTTGATTAATTTCAGGACCACCACCATGAACTAAAACAACCTTAACACCAATAAGCTGTAGTAATACTAAATCCTGCATAACACTTGATTTAAGGCTTTCCTCAATCATTGCATTTCCACCATATTTTATTACAACTACCTTACCATTATATTCTTGAATATATGGTAATGCATGTACTAATATTTCTGCTCTTTGTTCGTTTGTAATCTTCATATAAACCTCACTAGCTTCTATAATCTCCATTGATTCTTACATAATCATAAGTCAAATCACAGCCATATGCTTGAGCATATCCATCTCCATCATTCAACGTAATTCGTATAATGATTTCATTTTCAAGTAATATTTCTTTAGCAATTTCTTCACTAAAATCTAATCCTGCACCTGCTTGGCATACCTTAATTATACCCTTTGTACTTTCAAATTCAACATCAACCTTATTTATATCAACATTAGCCTTGCTATAGCCTATTGCACATAATACTCTTCCCCAATTTGCATCAGCACCAAACATAGCAGCTTTTAGAAGGCTTGAGCAAATAACAGATTTAGCAACTATTTTAGCATCACTTTTAGTTTTAGCTCCCTCTACATCACATATTAATAGCTTTGTAGCTCCTTCTCCATCCTTAGCAATTTGCTTTGATAAGAAGGTAGTTACTAAATTAAGAGCCTTTTTAAAAATATTAAAATTATTACCTTCCTCAGTAATTAAATTATTTTCAGCACAGCCATTAGCCAAAATCGAAACCATATCATTTGTTGAAGTATCACCATCAACAGAAACCATATTAAATGTATCCTCAATATCTGATTTTAAAGCTTTTTGAAGCATTGAAGATGTTATTGCCACATCAGATGTAATAAATCCCAGCATTGTTGCCATATTAGGATGAATCATTCCAGATCCCTTACAGATACCACCTATATGACAAACCTTACCATCTAGCTCAAATTCAATTGCAACTTCCTTTTTAAAAGTATCTGTTGTTCTTATACCTTCCCAAGCAAGAGTTGATTTCTCTTCTTCATTACTTAGTCCTGCAACTAATTCACTAATAGAGTTTTTTATAGGTTCAATAGATAATCTTTGACCAATAACTCCAGTTGAAGCAACAATCACATCAGATGAATCAATACTAATAGCTCGAGCTACAATGTCACACATTTCTGTTGCGATTTCAATACCATTGGCATTACAAGTGTTAGCATTACCACTGTTACAAATAATAGCTTGAGCATATCCATTTTCACAATTTTTTTGAGTGACATAAATTGGAGCTCCCTTTACTAGGTTTTGAGTATATACTGAAGCTGTGGTACACAATTTATCACTAACTATTAATGCTAAATCCTTTTTAGCAGGATTTTTCTTTAATCCACAAAAAATTCCATTTGCTTTAAAGCCCTTAGGAGCACATACTCCACCATTAACATACTTAAACATAAATAAACTCCTTCTAATTTAATACTAAACCTGTAGTTTCATCTAAACCAAGCATTATATTCATGCATTCAACTGCTGCCCCTGAGGCACCCTTACCAAGGTTATCTAAACAAGCAGTTATACTAATTCTATCATTGTTTCCACAAACATATATTTCTAAATAGTCCTTACCTGCTAAATGATTGGCTGATAAAAAGCCATCATCAGTTCCTAATTCCTTTAATGGCATAACCCTTACAAACTGTTTATTTTCATAATATTTAGCTAGCTTCTGATGAATTTCTTGTATTGTAAATTCACCAGTCAATTGAGATTTATGTAGTGGAATCGTGACCAACATTCCTTCGTAAAAATCACATACATACGGATTAAAGATTGGCTCACTTTCAAATCCTGGGATAAGCTTCATCTCCTTTAAATGCTTATGCATTTGTGGTAAAGCATATAGTCTAGGAGCATCATACTTATCCTCTCTATCTTTATTTTCATATAAGGCAATTGCCTTCTTACCAGCTCCACTATATCCACTTATAGCATTACAAGTTAATAAAATATCACTATTAATAATACCAAGCTTTTTTAATGGATAAGCAATACTCATGAAACCTGATGCATAACATCCAGGTACAGCAACAAACTGATTATTTTTAATTTTATTTAAAAAATCTTCACCTAACTCAGGAAATCCATAAGCCCATGTTGATAAGGTTCTATGTGCAGTAGATGCATCTATTATCTTTGTATGGTCATTTTCTAATAAAGAAACAGCCTCAATTGCTGCTTGGTCCGGCAAACATAAAAATGTTATATCAGATGAATTAATACATTTTTTACGTTCACTTAGATCCTTACGTAATTCATCACTAATATTTATAAGCTCAATATCATTTCGATTTTGAAATCTTTCAAATATCCTTAGTCCTGTTGTTCCTTCCTTACCATCAATAAAAACCTTATATTTCATAGTCCTACTCCTCATTGATTGATGCTAAAAATTTTTTCAAAGTATCTATTTGTATATCAACAGATTCAATTGAAGATGCTCCTAATGAATTTCTTTTAAATGTGCATTTTTCTAAATTAATTGCATCATAAACATCATTATCAAATAAATTATTATATTCTCTATATTCATCTAATGATAATGTTTCTAAAACCTTATCATTTTCAATACAATAAGCTACAATACTTCCTGATATCTTATAGGCATCTCTAAATGCCATTCCCTTTTTTACTAAATAGTCTGCTAAATCCGTCGCATTTATAAAACCACTAGCGGCAGCATTTCTCATATTCTTCTTATTAACCTTAATAGTTTCTAGCATTGGTGTAAAAATAGTTAGGCATTGTTTTAAAGTATTAAAGGCATCAAAAATAGCTTCCTTATCCTCTTGCATATCTTTATTATAGGCTAATGGCAAACCCTTTAACATTGTAAGTAAAGTCATCAAATCACCATATACTCGACCTGTTTTACCTCTTACAAGCTCACATATATCTGGATTCTTCTTTTGAGGCATTATTGATGAGCCTGTAGAATAAGCGTCATCTAATTCAATAAACTTAAACTCCCAACTACACCATAAAATAATTTCTTCTGAAAATCTAGATAAATGCATCATACAAATTGATATAGCTGAAGCTAGCTCACAACAGAAATCTCGATCTGATACTCCATCCAAGCTATTTTCAACTGGAGCATAAAAACCTAATTGCTGAGCTGTCATTTTTCTATCAATAGGGTATGTAGTACCAGCAAGCGCACAGGAACCTAATGGAGAATAATTCATTCTAGAAAAAGCATCCATAAATCTTTCAATATCTCTTTTTAACATAAAGCCATATGCTAATAAATGATTAGCAAAGGTTATTGGTTGAGCTCTTTGAAGATGTGTATATCCAGGCATTATTGTATCCTTATGCTTTTCAGCCATTTCAACAATGGCATTAATCAATTCTAAAATCAATGCCATTGCCTCATCAACTTCTTTTCTTAAATGCATTCTTACATCTAAAGCCACTTGGTCATTTCTGCTTCTAGAGGTATGTAGTCTCTTACCAACCTCACCAATTCTTCTTGTTAGTTCAGCCTCAATAAACATATGAATATCTTCAGCCTCATAATCAAATTCAAGCTTATTATTTTTAATATCATCTAATATTTCAGTTAGAGTTTTACAAATTATTTTTGAATCATCAATACTAATGATACCTTGTTTTCCTAGCATAGTGGCATGAGCAATTGATCCAATAATATCACTTTCAAACATTACGCTATCAAAAGAAATTGAAGAATTAAAATCATTTACCTCTTTATTTAATTCCTTTTTAAATCTACCTGCCCACATTGCCATACTAATCACCTATTTTTCTACTTTTTATTTTTCTCGTCTAATAATGCTTTAACATGGATTGGTAAACCAAATAAATTAATAAATCCAGTAGCATCATTTTGATTATAAGCACCCTCATCATTACCAAATGAAGCTATATCCTCATTATATAATGAATATGGTGATGTAATTGAAGCTGGAATAATATTTCCTTTATATAATTTCAATTTAACTGTTCCAGTTACAGTTTCTTGAGTTTTATCAACAAAAGCTGATAAAGATTCACGTAATTGTGTGAACCACAATCCATTATACACTAAATCAGCAAATTTATCACTAACCATTCTCTTAAAATGCATAGTTTCTTTATCTAAACAAATAGATTCAAGCAATTCATGAGCTTCATAAAGGATTGTTCCACCTGGTGTTTCATATACACCACGGCTCTTCATACCAACTAATCTATTCTCAACAATATCAATAATACCTACACCATTTCTTCCACCAATTTTATTTAGTTCCCAAACTAAATCAACGGCCTCCAGCTTCTTTCCGTTTACAGCTACTGGAATACCACATTCAAAATCGATTGTAACATATTCTGCTTTATCTGGTGCAGCCTCAGGTGAAACACCCATTTCTAATATTTTATCATAGTTTGGTTCATTAGCAGGACTCTCTAAATCTAAACCTTCATGAGATAAATGCCATAAGTTTTTATCTTTAGAATAATTAGTTTCTCTACTAATCTTTAGAGGAATCTTATGAGCCTCTGCATAATCAATTTCTTCATCACGACTTTTAATATTCCATTCTCTCCATGGTGCAATAATTGGCATGTTTGGAGCAAATGCTTTAATTGTTAATTCAAAACGAACTTGATCATTTCCCTTTCCTGTACAACCATGACAAATTGCATCAGCACCCTCTGCAATAGCAATCTCCGCAATTCTTTTTGCAATAATAGGACGAGCAAATGATGTTCCTAATAAATACTTTCCTTCATATTTAGCTCCAGCCTTTAATGTTGGATAAATATAGTCCTCTACGAATTCTTTATTTAAATCCTCAATATAAATTTTTGAAGCACCAGTTGCGATTGCCTTGGCTTCTAATCCCTCAAGCTCATCTGCCTGACCTACATTTCCACTTACTGCAATCACCTCACAACCATAATTTTCCTTTAACCAAGGAATAATGATTGATGTGTCTAATCCTCCTGAATATGCTAAAACTACTTTTTTAAATTTTTTTCCTTCCATTTTCTTTTCCTCCATTTTAATATAAAAAAATCTCTTTCAAAAAAAGAAAGAGACGCCTTTAAGCGCGGTACCACTCTAATTGCTTATAAAATCATTATAAGCCACCTCAAAACCTATAACGCGGTTAACGTTTATCCTACTAATTTCAGATAAATACCTTAAATAGTGCGCTTCATCATTATTTCAATACTAGTCTCTCACCAAATACTAGCTCGCTTAATATCCATAATAACTACTTTCTATTATTATCGGTATATAAAAAAGGGACTAACTCAAGAATTAGTCTCAAATAATAGGGACTAATAATTATGATGAATTAGTCCATTCATAATTATACTCAAGTTTATTTTATTAAACTATCTTTGCTAAATCAATATAAAAAATATTGACAATTTTATTCTACACTTTATTAAATATATGTCAATAACTAAAATTAATAAAAACGCTTTCTAATCAAAAATATAATTTATAATAAAAAAGAGATGCTAAAATCTTAACATCTCAATTAATATATTATTTAATAAATATCTTTTTTATTGCCTCAATGACATTTTCAATTATTATAGGTTTAGTGACAAAACCATTCATTCCACAATCTAATGCCTTTTTTTCATCCTCTTCAAACGCATTAGCAGTCATTGCAATAATTGGTATATTAGATAGAGTCTTATCTTCAAGTGCTCTTATTCTTCTAGTTGCTTCAAAGCCATCCATATTTGGCATTTGAATATCCATCAATATTAAATCAAAGTAATCCGGTTTTGAATTAGAAATTATATTTAAAGCACATAAACCATCCTCGGCAGTTTCAATGTTAAATCCATACCTAGAAAGAATCTCATAAGCAATCTCAGAATTTAATAAATTATCTTCAACAAGTAAAATTCTTTTGCCAAAAAATACATTCTCTTCTTTAGCTTCTAAAGTATTAATATTATTTGAAGAACAAATTTTAGACATTGCAGACTCAAGAGTACTTAAGCATATTGGTTTTACACATTTTAAAATATTATTACTATTATAGATTTGATTAGAATAGCTATATACTCCAATTATTATCTTTATCTTATTGTCACATATTCTATTTAATTCATCAAATATATCATTATTTTTGTAAATTAATAATTCATCAATAATTAGACAATCATAACTATTATTCTTTATAATATCAACTGCGTCCTCAATTTTATAGCATGAATCTGCCTCAATAGACACCTTGTTTAATGTATCTTTAATACATGTGCATGAATATTCATTATCAAATACAATTAATGCCTTTAAATTCGAATGTATTTCAGGAATTTCATGTTCTTCATTAGGTAAATCAAATTCCAAATTTACAATGAATTCCGTTCCAACACCCTCTTCAGTTTTAACGTTTATTGAACCACCCATAAGATCAACAATATTTTTAACAATCGCCATACCTAAACCAGTACCTTGAATTTTGCTAACTGTAGATGTTCTTTCACGTTCGAAAGGATTAAATATTTTTTTGACAAAGCTTTGACTCATACCAATACCAGTATCTCTTATTCTAAACTCATATGAACCTCTATTATTATCGTTAGATAATTGAGCAATACTTACATATATACTTCCATATTCATAGCTAAATTTTATGGCATTAGATAAAATATTTAATATTATTTGAATAAAGTGTGTTTTATCACAATAGACATTTTCATTAATTAAATTACAAGCATCAATATAAAATTTAAGATTTTTAGCAATTAAACTACCACTTATCATATTTTCAACTTCAGTAAATATTTTAATTAAATTTTCTTCATTTTTAATAATATTTAGTTTTCCACTTTCAATACGACTCATGTCTAATACATCGTTAATTAATGACAATAAATGATTACTAGAAGATAAAATTTTATCTAAATAATTACTTATTTTGTCCTTATTCTCAAGGTTAACCTTAGCTAAAGTTGCAAATCCAATAATCGCATTCATTGGAGTTCTTATATCATGAGACATATTGCTTAGGAAAGTACTTTTGGCTTTATTGGCACTTTCAGCAATATTTACTGCCTCTTCTAATCGTTGATTAATCTTTCGATCATTTGTTCTATCTGAAAATACTAAAATATACTTGTTTTCACCAAGAATATTAGTACACATCGCAACAACATAAAACCATCTTATCTCCTTTGTTTTAAGATGAATATATTCTCTTGACCATTCACATTGTTCTCCAGGCTTAATACTACTAATTAAATCTAAAATACTTATTGCATTTTTATCAATTAAAAGTTCCTTTAAAACAAATAGATCTTCACAGATTCTGTCTTTAGATATGCCAACTAATTTCTCAACATTAGGACTAATGTAATCAATTCTTTTTATATTTGAGTCAATCATCATAAAAATATCATCAATGTTTATAGATAGTTTTGTAAATAATTCATCTCTATATAAAATCTCAATATCCTTTTCCTTTAATTTTTGTTTATTATTCCAAATAATTATCGCAACAAAAGACATACCAACTGTTATAAATAAGCCTGAAACAAGAAATAAAGTATTTCTTTGAAGCTTATTCATACTATCATTTACGATGCTAGTCGGAACAAAACCAATTAAAAACCAATCATCAAGGTTAATCCTTTGATATACCAAATAATACTCTATATTGCCAATTTTAACCTTCCAAGAACCATTTTGTCCAAGTTTTAAATCATTCTTTATATGAGACACCTCATCATCAGATAGACTAGAGCTTTCATTTAAAAAAGCTAACAAATTGTGAAAATTATTCAAATTATTAACATTATTGCTAACAATGATTCTTCCATCTGAATGGGCGATAAAGCTACTTGCATTATCATCAAATGAAGAAACATCAATTAAGCTAACAAAATCTGAATTATTAAAGCTTATCGCAATTGCTTCATATTCAAAATCTTGATAAATACCATTTTCAATAGGAACAACAAATAACATCATTTGAGGTTCACCAGGAACAACAGTGTTAACTAAAATATCTTTCTTTTCAAAAAACAAATCTGAAATCTTATCATTTAAATCTATATATCCATTTTTACCATCAATAGTATGATAATAGCTATCATGAGAAATGAAATAAAAATTAGTATAACCGATATCATTCTTAGCATTTTTTATATAAACTTCTATTTTTTTCTCATCATCAACATCAGATATATAATCGCTCATAATATGAAGATTACTCCAATTCTTATTAATAAGCGAGTCTAATGAATAATTCGTTTGATTATATATTTCATTTAGATGGGATATACTTTCCATATAAACTGTATTTGCAACAAAGTTAAAATAAAATATACCACTCGTAATAATAATTGAAAAAATAATTATAGATGATACTAAAATTATAACCTTCTTTTTCATAAGTACCTCCCATCCTATAATGATTCTCTACTACTTTATTGTAACATATTTTGAAGGTGCTTCAAATTGTTTTCCACCCTCTAATGCTTTAGACATAACATCAACCGCAGTGATTTTTTTATCAAAAATCATTTTTTCAGCTACTACATCAGGAAGTGGACAATTTCCATAGTTGCTAGCAATAATATAACTATTATCACCAAACATAACAACAGAATATAATTTATCATCCTCAAGTGCTCTACCATTAACAGTTACATCAATTAAGCTATATTCTCCATTTTTATTCTCTTTAATTACATATTCCATACCACTAACAACAGGTATTAAGTTCCTATGTCTTATTGGATTAGATCCGTCTTCTTTAACATTAATTAACCACTCTAATATAGTAATTATCTCATTTTTAGTTAATTGTCCTTGCCTAATATAGGATTTATTACCAGCCAACCATGATATTTGTTCTTGATTATATTCTCCTTTGAAGATAGGTGAAGTAACAACTGTAGAATACCCAATCGCAATTTCATTATCTAAACCCTTTCTTAAGGTATTAAGGAAACTAGATTGAGCAGGATTACCATCCTTATCAAGCTTGTAATCATAATAATTCTGTTGGTTTGTAATAACAGAAAGTACTTCTTTATTGTCTGTATGAGCAATTTTCATATCAAATTCTTGATATGCTTTTTCTGAATCATATTCACCTGTAATCATTTTTTGAACAATATTCTTAGATAAATTAAACATTTCTGTTGAGGCTAATCTAATATATAAATGATTACTATTAATGCAATCCTTAACCTCACTAAATACATCATTAATTTTTATATCTACATCTTTGTTGTAGCTTAAGACAGCTTTACTAGTTGAAACATGCTTTTGACCTTCGTCACTAAAAATAGCCTTTAAAACTTTGTTTACTACATCATTTTTCTTTTGATTATTCTCTATGTTTTTATTTAATGCTATTTGACAAGTTGGATATGTCAATAACCAGCTATCTTCTTTAGTCTCACCAAAATATGGTAGCATAACTGTATTCATATTTTCAAGCTGTCTAAGCACAGCACAATCACTGGCTGTACCACGCATAATTGCAGCCTTACCCTCTATAAATGCATTTTTCATTGTACCAAATTCAATTTCACTAGAATCTGCATCAACAAAGGTATCATCTAAATACTTCCTAAAATTATTGAATACTCCAGTCCATACGCTATTATTTAATACTGTTGTTTCTTTACTGAAACTCTCATATTTTGTACGCCACATCATTCCTTCTAATTTCATTAGTTTTGTTATTGATGAACCCTGAAGAGCTTCTAAACAAGAATAATCTTCTTTATAATCATTTAAGTATCCCTTTATTCCAAGATTCTCAAAAGCCTTACAAGCATCAACAAATTCTTGATAATTAGTAGGAAGCTTTATATCATTATTTTTAAATATATCGACATTTGCAATATATCCGTCAACCTCTGCACACATTGGTAACCATCTAATAGCGCCACCTTCTTCTCTGTTATATGATATATAACTATCATAAAAGCTTCCAACCACGTCGCTTTCACTTAAATCTAAAAGATACTCTGATAAATTTACTGCATCATTTAATGAAAAACGTCTACATGTTATAATATCAGGCAAATAATCTCTATTGTTTAAATCAATAAAATAATCTATAGAATTATATCCAATAACAAAATTAAAATCGATTTCTGGAAATTTTTCTTCTAGCCATGGAGTTAATTCACTAGTCATTGACTTATCCCATAAATACATACTTACTTCAATTTTTTCACCTTTGTTTTTACAGCTAGAAATACTTAATAGCATCATAACTGATAAAACAAGAATAATTATTTTTTTCTTCATAATTTTCACCATAATTATTCAAAGCGTATATATTTTTCTGGTTCAACTAATGTTCCACCATTTTTTATATATTCAACCCATGCATTAATAACTCTCTTATTTTCTTTTACGAATCCTAAAGACATAAATTGACCCATTTTAGCAGCAGTGCTAAGACATGTAATAGTAAATGTATCCTCATTATTAATACTTTTATCATTAACTAAAACATCTACTAATTCATATTTGCACTCACCAGAATCATTTTTAATTTCTTTCCTTTTTACTACTATTTGCATACCACTAACAGTAGGCAAACAATTATCATTAAATGGAATACATCCAACAGCTTTTCCTTCTACAAACTTTCTAATAAATTCTTTTAGTCCCTCACCTGTAAATGTAGCTTTATAAGCATCTAAGGCATTAGGCATAATCATATAACCAACTATTTTCTCGTCATAATCTGCTTTTATAGTTGTTCCTGTAAAAGAATTAAATGGTGCAAGTAAAACATCAGTTTGATACAAATTTCTTAATGAATTAGCCATAAAAGAATAAGATTCATTACCATTATCTGTAAATCTATTCTCATATTCCTTATCTAAACTTAATATTGTACCACTCTCTTGAGATTTAGTATTCTTTAATAAATTATCAAATTCTTGATATGCTTGTTGAGCACTAAGCTCTCCTTTAATCATTTTTGAGACAACAGTTTGAGAAACTGAGAAAAAATCATTAGAAGCAATTCTAATATATAAATGATTATTAGAAATGAGATTCTTAATATTACCTAGTGAGGAGTCAATCTCTAAATCAGCATTTTGACTATAGCTTATAATATCTTGTCCACTAGATAATTTCTTTTGACCATCATTAGAAAGCATTACTTTTAATATTTTCATTGCATCTTGCTTGCGTTTATTATTATTCCCTAAATCCTTATTTAAAGCTACATGAAATGATGGATAAGTCAATATCCATTGTTCGCCATTTTGACAAAAATAAGGTAGGAAAATTGGTTCAAAGCTATCAGTTCTTGTTGAAGCTACAACATTACCACCACCTGAACGAATAATTGCAATCTTTCCATTTAAAAAATCATTATAATTTTTTGAAAAAGAAGAGGAAATATCTTCAGGTAATACTTTAGCATCTTTAATAAATTTCTCCATATTTTCAAAAACTTTTGGCCATACTACATCATCTAAACCTACACTATTACTATTTACATTCTCATAATTTTGTCTCCATATCTTACCTTCAATTGAATTTAATTCAGAAATTGATAATCCTTGAAGAATTTCCATACAAGTATAATCATATTTAAAATCAGCAGCAAAGCCTCTAATTCCAATTTCTTCAAACTTTTGACAAGCAGATATAAAGCTATTATAATCTGTTGGAATAGGAATATTATTTTTTTCAAATAATTTTTTATTAGCTATAAATCCATCAGCTTCTCCACATAATGGCAACCAGTTTACAGTATTATCATCATTAATAAAATCTTTCAAATAAGAATCATAAATAGCTCCTGCCTCTTCAGTAGATGATAAATCCATTAATTGATCCTTTAGACCAACAGCATCATGAAGTGAAAACCTTCTAGCTGTAATGATATCTGGTAAGGAATTATTATCCTTCATAAATTGATAATAAGATAGATCGTTATTACCAACAACAAATTCAATATCTACATCTGGTAATTGTGATTGAATAAATTCAGCATATCCATTATCAATCAATACATTACTCCATAAATAAATTGATATTGCCTCTTTTTTATCCTTGTTACAGCTACCCAACGCAAAAATAGATAGCATCGCAAGAATAATAAATAAAATACGTTTTTTCATAAAAAAATCCCTCTCTTAATTTAAAATGCCAAAAAATGGCTTGTTATACCTATTATACTAACAATCCTAAGTATAAACCAAAAACATTTTTCGATATATAATATAACATACAATATATAAAAAATGAATATATTTATAAAACTATTTGTTTTTATGCTCTAAATATTACAAAAAAATCAAATTCATCTATAAAAAAACTTATAAAAAGCTCTAGTTATGCTAGAGCTTTAACTATGATATTTTTTTTCTAATAAATCTAATACCTTAGAACAAGGCTTATATAGCACGATAATAGATATAAAGCTACACACCGCAAGTATTACCTCAAAAAAAATATCAGATAGAAAATATTCAATTGGACCAATGTTTAAAAAATAAAAATTAGGAATAATATATAGCCAACAATATACAAAGGAATATATAACTCCTAAAAGTGCTAATAAAAAAGATGAGTTAACTTTTTTAAAGATTGTACATAATGTAATAGGTATAATTAGCCAGCCTATAAGCATTGTGGGTGTATAAAATAGACTAAAGCTATTCATAAACAAATTATCTAGTATAACATGAATAATAATTATCAAGCTTGCTTTTAATAAACCTAGTTTTCTTGAATACAATATCATTAAAAAGACGGTTAATTGGACTCCAGGAATGAAAGTTAATAGCTGCTCCTGAACAAATAATATTGCTGTTAAGGATGCTATTAAAGCAACATCAAAAACCTTAATTTTTTTACTTCCATCCATTGATTACAAAACCATACTCTTTTAATCCATCTAAGCTCGTTTCACCAATACCAGTTGAAGCAACCACGCCATTAACTGTAGTTAATGACCAAGAAACATCAATTTGCTCTCCATCTTCACAGCCTGAATAGTTTTGAAAATATCCTTCAGAATAAGACAATCCATAAGCACTATTTTTCATAATTAAATAATCTGGTGAATCATCACTGAAAAAATAAACTGATCCCTTCTTTACTAATGTATCCGTTACAGTTTTACATGATGTATATTCTATGTGATATTTAGCAATGATAGGATTATCTGATAAATCCGTATTATCAGAATCACTTTCATATATGATAAAATCATAGGAACCATCAACTACCGGCTTTTGGCTACACCCAAATAATAATGCTACTCCGCCAGTAAGTAAAGTAACACCAACAAGTTTTCTCTTGTTCATTTTTATTTACTATCTCAAATATGATTTAATCGTCGACCAGCAATTATATCATAAGAGGATAGTACTTCCTCCTCATAAAAATTTTAGGCAAGTCTCCTGGCTTAGCTTCATCCTACTTTTTACCTTCTCAAGAATATTCTCAATGGCTTTTAAATTTCGTCTGCCTTACAGTTGCTGGGACAGTCCAAGACTTTCACTTGTGTTCCTTATTAAGCTATCGATAGCACCTAAACAAAGTTATTATACACTAATTCATAGTATATGCCAATAAATTATATCATTTTGGCTAATTCAACATATATTTTATTATTTTTTGATAATCGTCCAACTTCCTTTAAAACAAGTCTTCCATAGCCTTTTAAAGATATAATATCTCCCTCTTTAAGAATATGTGACGTATTATTAATTCTTTTTTGGTTAATTTTACAATCCCCATTTTTAATTAAGTCTTGAATAATTGTTCTATTTTCATTAAATCCATGAGCTAATATAAGATCTAGTCTTAAGCTATTAACAAAAGCTTTTTTTGTAACATAATTAATTTTTATTTCTCCTATTATTTCATTAGTTTCTACTAAGGAAATAGCTTGGTTTGATAATGTTTTAAATTCATCAAACAAATATGGTGTTATTTCTTTTGTGGCATAAAAATAAACATCATTATTTGTAGTGATTATTATATCACCTATAGTATTCCGTTCGATACCTATACTCATTAAGGCGCCTAAAACCATACGATGATTTATAGCTAAATATTTTTTATTATAAATTATTTTAATTAAGGATATCTTAAAATCAGGATTTAATTCAAAAGCAGAAATCACTGCTCTTTTATATTCAATACCATATGTATCTAAATACAAATAAACATCTTTAGCATTTGAAGTTAATATTTCTATTTCTCTTTTATTTAAAAATTTGAATAATGTAATTTTTCCATTATTCTTTGCATCTAATACAATGCTTTCACATCTTCTAACAAAAGGATATTCCTCTTCATTATAAAAACTCATTGTTCACCTAATTATCTTCTTTTATTTCCTGAAGCATTATAATAATTATTTTTATTATCATACATTAAACTATCTGCTAGAATAATAGCCTCCTCAAGTGACATATTTGGATGCTCAGAACAATATACTATTCCACTTGATACAGAAATTTCTTTAATGTAACAACCATTATAGCTACTAGTTAAATGCTCAAAAGTAATCATATTTTCCTCTAATATTTCTTTTGAACAATCAAGAATAGCGATAAATTCATCTCCGCCAATACGATAACATTTTCCATACTTTTGAAAAACATTTGAAATACAATGAGCTGTTCCAACAATAAGCTCATCTCCTGCTTTATGACCAATAGTATCATTCACTAGTTTTAAACAATTAATATCAAATTGAATAATTACATATTTGGATAAATCAATATTTTTTAATTCTATTACATCCTGCTCATAAGCACTTCTGTTTAATAATCCGGTCATTTCATCTGTTATAGCAGCTCTTTTTTTATCCATAATTGTTTCATATGCTCTTCGATTATCGATGTAGTTAATCAAAAAGAAAATGCTTAAAATCAAAATCGCAATAAAGAATATAATAATACTAGGCGTAATCAATAAAAGTAATGCATAATTATTAGCTTCATTAAAATCAATAACAATATACATATCTATATCTTCTAAATATTTAGTTAATTTATAGCTTTTACTCTTACTAATCACATTGAAATTATCAGAAGTCACTTCTACAAAATATGATGAATCTAAGTACTCTTTTTTTATGATAGCTTCATTGGTTGATAAATGAATTAGGCCATCTTTATCAACAAGATTTATTGTTGTTTTATATTCCTCTTCATAATATTTAAGGATATTAATTACTTTTGCCACCTCAACACCTATACCACAAACTCCAATAACATCCCCGATATTATTTTTTACCTTAACATTGACAAATGCTGTTAAAGCATAATTAGTTTCACTATCAGTATCAATATTAACCTCAATATCCTTATCACCATCAAAAAAATTCTTATACCAAATATCTTGACCATAGTCAGTTTCATCAATATATCTAACTAATCCATCATGTGTATAAACTGCTTTAGAACTATCAGAAACAGCATATACCATTTGATAGTCAAATCCATTTCTTATAGATAATAAATATTCCTTTAATTCATCTTCTGCAAAAGCTTGAATTGTAATATTATTTTCTAAACAATATTTCATAATAGATGCTTGGCTCATTGCTTCTGATACAGTAATTAAACGATTAAATTCATTATTAATTTTATCACTAACAGAGCTAGAAACAATAATGCTATTCTTTTCATCACTTTCGTTTACCATCTTATTAATAGAAATAAAGCATGATATAACCGCTGCTCCTATAAATGAAGAAATAAAAATAAACAAAACAAATGACTGAATTCTTTTTATTCTAACATTAATGATTTCATCATCATTAATTTTTGTTTTTCTAAGCTCCATTAAATATATAGCAAACATAAAAAATAAATCTGTAGCAATTCCTATTGTTAAAATAGAATAACCATAAATAAAAGTTTGCAATATTATAAAAATAGTTGGTAACCATACATACACTAATATAGACCAGTAATTAATTTTAGATATCTTATCCTTATATTTTGAGCATAATACTGTTGCAACAACTGGAAGAAGCAAAGAAAATGAAGTATAGACATACCACATATAATTTCTTTTATAATAATTCATTTCATCAAAGTAATACATCCAACCAGTAAAAATATTAACGACCAAAATAATTGCAGCAGCAATAAATGTGATATCGATAATTCTTAAATAAGTTTTTGGAGGGTATAAATTATTCTTATTAAAAATACTATACATATATCTAATAAACACAACCGTCAAAAAATAATTAAAAAAGAATACCATAAAATTAGCCAGCTTATTAACAAAAACATTTATAAAATCAGTATTTCCCCTACATATGTAAGCAAATGCTTCAAATGTTAAAATAATTGAAATAAGAAAAAACATTGTTATAAACTGTTTCATTCCTTTTCTCTTATGATGTGCATTTATTAATAATATTATGGCAGTAATTATAAATGCAAAAGCTAATGATAATTCAATTGTCGCTTGAGTTATTTCCAAATTTGTAATATTCATATTTTATACCTTAAATTAATCTATAGTTAGATTTTAGATTAAAAAAAACAAAAAGTAAATAGTTTCAATAAAATATGATAACACTTTCACATAATAATATCTGGCTTCCTACTAATATTCATTTAATATTGTTATCTAGAATAAATATTTGTATAATTATTAATAGAATGACAATTCTATAAGTAGGCTAATGTAATAAAGGAGGTATAAAAATGACAATTGATGATCTATATAAAGATTTACCATATAATAGTATAAATTGGGATGTAATACTTAATAACATTCTTCTTCCCTATAAAGATTTGCTCGAAAATACTAACCAGGATCCAAAATGGCACAAGGAGGGCAATGTTTTAAATCATACAAAAATGGTTTGTGAAAATCTTCTATTGCTAAATGAATATCAATCATTAGATAAAGATGAAAAGCTTGTATTATTTCTTGCTGCTCTTTTTCATGATATTGCTAAACCATTATGCACTAAACTAATTGATAATCAAATATCTTCACCAAATCATGGACCAATTGGCGCATGCGTAACTAGAGAATACTTATGGAAAAAATATAATCTCGCAGGAAAAAAGGAGCTTATTAGTATTAGAGAGGGAGTTTGTCTATTAATTAAATATCATACTACACCATTACATATAGCAAACAACACTAATGGCATAAAAAGATTAATAAAATTATCATTAAATACTAATTTAACACAATACTTTAATTTAAAATATCTTACTATATTATCAAAAGCTGATGTGTTAGGTAGAATATCTGACGATACTCAAGAACAATTAAATAAGATTAAGCTTACCATTGATTTAGCTAGAGAAATTGATTGTTATGAAAAAGCTTTTGTTTTTTCAAATAGCTTTACAAAATATAAATATTTTAATAGTAATAATACATGGCATTATGATAATCTATATGACGATACATGGGGAGAAATTATTTTAATGAGTGGCTTGCCAGGGGTTGGCAAGGATTCTTTTATTAAAAAATATTACCAAAATCTACCTATGATATCACTTGATGATATTAGAATAGAGCTTAAAATAGAACCAACCGATGAACAAGGCCTAATTATTAATGAAGCAATTAATAGAGCAAAAGATTTGTTAAGAAAAAAACAAGTTTTTATTTGGAATGCAACAAATACCACTGCTTTGATAAGAAGCAAAATAATCAAAATGATCTATGAATATCATGCTAGAATTAAAATAATCTATTTGGAAACAGATTACTTTACAAATATAGAAAGAAATAAAACAAGAAATAAAGCTGTTCCAAATAGTGTTATTGATAAACTAATTAATCATATGAATATACCTGAAGGCTATGAAGCCCATGATGTAAACTGGATAACATTTTAAAAAACACTAGAAAAAAAGCACCAAAAAGGTGCTTATTTTAATTCTTATTATGTATAAGAATATTAGAAAGTTTCAACAGCTCTACTCTTATGATTTGGGGATTATATAATGATATAAAAAAATGTAATAGAAAAGAAGAAAAAAGACAGCTGTCTTTTAAAGAAAAATATCATTTTTTATAATAGTCTGTTAATAAACCTTCACTTGATAATATTATATAAAATTTTGATGTTTTTTTCAAGAACAAAACGATTAAAATAATTCTTTTATAAGTTTTTGTTATTTAATTTCAATGTTATTCTTTTGGTCCAACATAAATGATAGCATCATCTATACTTTCAAAGTAAGAAAGATTCTCTAATCTATTTTTATATGCGATATCTGTATATAATTCATAATATGAATTTTGGTAAATATATACTTCTATACTCGCTGAAATTGATACAGGACATATGACACTAGTTTGTGAATCTGTTTGAGCGTTTCTAAATACTGTAAGATTAATTCGATCTGAAGCATTTAAATTTTCGTTATAAGCATTTTTGGGTGCCAAATAATCAGAATCATACATGTAAATACTTTGAATAACTCTATTAAAATCCGAATATTTAAAATAATAATAGCTATGACTCAATAATAATGTTTTTGAATCAATATAATAATATTTATAAATTCCCATATCTTCCTTTGAATAATACTGCAAAACTATTTCGCCATTATACTCAAATGACCTAACAAGAACAAAGGTAGTATCAATTGCATCATAGCAACTAATGTATTCATTATACTTATCAGCAACTACATAACATTTAAGTTTTGAATCACCTACATTACTATTAACATATCCCATTCCATCTATAAATGTTACTGAGCAATGATTATTATTTTGAATACAACTGATTTCTCTATCCATTACTAAACCATAAGCATTAGATGTATACATTACTTTATTTACATATGTCAAAACATTTCCTTCTGAATAATTATCTGTTATTACTGATTCAACATACATATTTTTATATTCATCTACAATTCTTTCTCTACCATTTGTTTGTAAAATATAGTATATATCTATATAATTGCTATCATTATTTGAGCATGACGTAATTATCAAAAAGATTAATATAATAAAAATTAAAAATATAAATTTTTTTATCATTTTCAAAAAAAACACGTTCCTTTCTCACATCTTAAGTATCATATATTTTAGAAAATAGATATTATTAAAATAAAAATATAAGTTAACAATTTGTTTATGCTATAATTATTAATAAGGTGATTTATATGAAAAAGCTGTTGCAAGCAATTACGATGATTTTTAAGACTATTTGGCTATGCATTATTAATATAGCATTAAAAATAAAGAATATATTAGCTAAAATTCTTTTTCCAATATTAATTATACTAAAAAAAATAGTATTTTCTATTTTAAAATTTATTAAATTATTTTTTATATATGTATTTATTAAACCTATAAAATTCTTATATATTCATTTAGTCAAACCATTTGGTCTATTTATAGCCTATATTTGTAAAATATTGTTTATATACACAATAAGACCACCTATTAAATATTTAATTCTATTAGCTAAAACTATATATAAATATGTATTATCGAAGATAGGATTATTTTTCTTCATAATCTTTAAACATATATTTTTATTTTTCAAGCTACTATTTATAAAAATATGGGGAATTATTAAAGCCATATATATTTTAATAATAAAAGCATTTAAATTTATTTTTAGATTTGTATATAAATACATTATTTTATCATTATATAATTTTTTCGTTTTTATAATCAAATATATTTGCATATTTTTTCATAAGATTTGGCTTCATCTAGAAATTGTATTAGAAAAAATAGTTGATTTACTGTGTAAATTATTTTTATTAGTCTATAAATATATAATTAAACCAATAGATCGATTTATATGCTTTATCTGTAAAGTTCTATGGATAACTATTAAGTGGGTTGGCTCTAAAATCTCTGCTTTATGCAAATTTATTTATTATTATATAATAAAACCTATATTTATAGGAATAAAATATTTCCTAAAAAAAATATACCTATTCTTTAGATTTATATTTTTAAAAATATGGAGCCTCATTAAATTAATAAGTTTAAAAGTATATAAACTAATAATCTATCCATTATATAGAGCACTTAGATATATTTTTAAGCATATAATTATTTTATTAAAATGGATTAGCTTAAAAATATATTCATTATTAAAAAAATTATATAAAATATTAAAGTTTATATTCCAAAGTATAACTGTTATTCTTGTATCATTGATTTATAGTATAATTTGTATTATTTACATTCTAATTACATATCCATTTAGAATTTTGTTATTTGAAACAAAAAGACTATCTAACAACAAGAGTATTAAAATAATAAAAAAACTATTATTTAATCCTTATTATATAATTAATAATATAATAAAAGAGAATAAAAACCAAATTATAAAGCAAGAATTTATCATTTTTAAACAAATAAAAAA
>JBJEFS010000180.1:0-5396 GCA_051874325.1 Anaeroplasma sp. | reverse complement strand
GCAAAAATAAATTAATAAAAATATAAATAATAAATAAAAATAATAAAATAAAGTAAAAAATTAGACAAAAAAGAATAATAAAAAGGAAAAATGTAGAATCATGGAACAATTGAAAATAGTGGTATTTTTAATTTAATACATTTACATAAAACAAAAACTGCTGTGAAAATAAAAATGTGTAGTGGCAGACGACCCTGTCTGCCTAAAATAAACATGTAAAATAAATAAATATGTAAAATAAATGAATTAATTTAAAAATAAAATTAAATAATTAAAAAATAAATTTATATAATTTAAAAAACAAATTTAAAAAATTGACAATAATTAAATATGATAGTATAATATTTTAAATTAAGAAAGGAAACGATATAAATATGCCTGTTTATACTATAGAAAAAATAAATAACAGACATTATGTATGGATGATTCTCACCCATACATATTAGTCGTGCCATAAATAATAATATGACTAAAACATGTATGAGTGTATAAAAATTCATACATGTTTTTTTATATAAAAAGTCTGTAAAAAGGAGGAATATATGAAAATAGAATATAAATTATATAATCCTGCTGGAAATGTTACAGCATTGGTAATAGGGGATAAATATAATTTAAAACAAAGAAAATTAATAAATTATATTATTATGGAAAAAGAATCAAATGTCGAGCAGGTTGGATTTTTATCTAGAGAGAAAGCAAAGTTAACAATGGCAGGAGGTGAATTTTGTGGAAATGCTGCAAGATGTGCAACATTACATTATATTGGAAAAGAAAATAATATAGAATTAGAGATAAATAATATAATAGTGAAAACAGGTATAGATAAAAATAAAAAAATATGGTGTGAGATTCCAATAGAAGAATATAAAATCATTAAATTACAAAACAAAATTTATAAAATTATATTAAAAGGAATTACACTATTGGTTATAAAAGAAAATATAAGGTATAAGAATTTAAAGCAAAAAGCTATTAATATTATAAAAAATTATAATATTAATGATGATGCAATAGGGGTAATATTTGCAGAGAAAAAAGAAAAATATATAAAAATATATCCAGTAGTTTTGGTACAGAAAATAGATACAATATTTTTGGAAAATGCATGTGGTTCAGGGACAATTGCTGTTAGTATGCTAGAAAGTCTATTAGAAGGAAAAAGTAATAAATATTCTATTAAACAACCATCAGAAGAATTCTTAGAAACAGAGATAATTATAATAAATGGAATAATAAAAAAAGCAATTCTAAAAGGAAAAATAAAAGCAGATAATAAAATAAGAAAAATTATTATATGAGGGGGATTATTATGAGTGAATATAGAATATTAAAAGATTTAGTAAAGTTTAATACTATAAAAGATAAAGACAATAAAGAAATTATTGACTACATAGAAAAATACTTAATAAAATTAAATTTTAGAAAAGAATATAAAGGAAAATATTTAATAATGAGTATAGGTGAAAATCCAAAAATTGGCTTTTTAGGACATACAGATACTGTAGAATATATTGATGGATGGAATACAAATCCATTTGAATTAACTAATATAAATAATAAATTATATGGATTAGGAACCTGTGATATGAAAGGTGGAATTGCAGCGATATTAGATGCGGTTTCAAAAGTAGAGCTTGCAAACTTACAATATGGGATGAAATTATATTTTACATATGATGAAGAAATAGGGTTTGGAGGAATTTACGATATTATAGATACAAAAGAAGTTTTCCCAGAAATAATGATATTTGGAGAACCAACCAATAATGAAATGCTAGTAGGAAGCAAAGGTTTATTGGAATATGAGTTAAATTTTAAAGGGATAAAGGCTCATTCGAGTAATCCAGAAAAAGGGAAAAGTGCTAATATGAATGCTGTTAACTTTTTGAGTGAATTAGACGAGTTTTATAATAAAAAAATAAAAATCTATACAGAAAATTATTATGAAGTACCATATACAACAATGAATGTAGGAATTATAAATGGAGGAAGTGCAAAGAATTCTGTTTCTGAAAATTGTAATGTTAGTATAGACTTTAGAATAGCAAACAAAAAACATATTGATGTAATTAAGCGAAAAATAGAAAATCTCTCTAAAAAGTATGAATGTAAAGTAAATATCATAGAAGAAATAAATCCATTTTTAGACAAAAGTGAATTAATAGATGGAATACAAACAGCTAATTTTATGACGGAAGCAAGTTTTATAAAAACATCTAATAGAATAATATTAGGCACAGGACCAGTAACGGCACATGAAATAAATGAATATATTACAGAAAATAGCTATAACTTGTTAGTAGAACAATACAGAAAAATGATAATAAAAGTATGTGGAAAGAAATAATATTATTTTTTTAAAATAAGTTAATATTATTTAAAATTAAACAAATAATTAAATGAATTAGAATAAGTAGAAAAAATGATTTTATTGTGATATAATTATATAAATTGAATTTGAAATACGTGCAAGGAGGAATAATTTATTATGGATAAAAGAAAAGATTTAGAAAGTAGGTTAAAGATAAGAACTTATGCATGCAATACTATTACAACGAGATAGAAAGCCAGTATAGTTGTAATAGTAAAATGGTAATTATATCTCGTTATTTTTTAGAAAAAATAATAAGGAGATATAAAAAATGATAGAAATAGAATTAAATAATATTAAAAAAAATTATGGTTTCAAAAACATTTTGAACGGATTTTGTTTAGAATTAAAAAAAGGTGAAAAAGCTGCTCTAATTGGACAAAACGGAAGCGGAAAATCTACAATTTTAAAAATAATATCAAAACAAGAAAAAATAGATAGTGGTACTATTAACATTAGAAACGGAGCTAAAATTGGAATTTTAAATCAGATTTACAAAAATGAAAAAGAAGAAATATTAGTAAAAGATTTTTTATATAAAAGTTTTGAGAATGTTTTTAGAATAGAAAAAAAACTGAATGAATTAGAAAACGAGATGTCTTTGGAAAAAGATACTTTTAAAATAGAAAAGTTAGTTAATGAATATGGAAAATTTCAAGAAAAATATTTGTTGGCTGGTGGTTATGAAGTTCAAGAGAAAATTAAAAAAATATGTTCTAAGTTTTATATTGATAAAAAAATGATAAATCAAAACTATAATTCTCTAAGTGGAGGAGAAAAAACTAGAGTAAATTTAGCAAAGATATTATTAACAGAACCAGAAATATTGTTATTAGATGAACCAACAAATCATTTAGATATTGAGTCTTTAGAGTTTTTGGAAGAATTAATTTTAAAATATAAAGGAACAGTTTTAATTGTTTCTCATGATAGGTATTTTTTAGATAAAGTAATCAATAAAACAATATTATTAGAAAATGGAAAAGAAAATATTTATTACGGAAATTATTCATATTTTTTAGAAGAAGATGAAAGAAGAACGTTATTGCAATTTCAAAAGTATAAAAATCAGCAAAAACAAGTTGAAAAGATGAAAGAATCTATAGCTAATTTGAGAAAATTTGGAGAACTTGCAGGAAATGAAATGTTTTTTAAAAGAGCAAAAAGTATTGAAAAGCGATTAGAAAAAATGAATATTATAGATAAAGTTGATGTTAATAAAAAGTCTATAGATTTAAATTTTAATATGAAGAATAGATCTGGAAATGATGTACTAAAAATTCAAAATTTGATAAAGAATTTTTCAAAAAAAATCATTTTTGAAAATACAGAACTGATTTTAAATTATGGAGAAAAAGTTGCATTAATGGGCAAAAATGGTACAGGAAAAACCACATTAATAAAAATAATTTTAGGTCAAGATAATGATTTTAATGGAGAAGTTAAATTAGGCACTTCAATAAAAATTGGATATATTCCTCAAAATATAGTCTTTAATAATGAAAAACAAACAGTTTTAGAGTACTTTATTGAAGAAAATAATTTTTCAGAAACTGAAGCAAGAAACAAACTTGCAAAATATGGTTTTAGAAATGATAGTGTTTTTAAAATGATTGGAAAATTATCTGGAGGAGAAAAAGTTAGAATAATGCTTATAAAATTAATCCAAAAAGATATTAACTTTTTAATTCTTGATGAACCTACAAACCATATTGATATCGATACAAGAGAAATTTTGGAAGATGCTTTAGAACAATATAAAGGAACATTATTATTTATTTCACATGATAGATTTTTTATTAATAAATTAGCTCATCGAGTTTTAAATATAGAAGATTATAAAATTAAATCTTATTATGGAAATTATAATGATTTTGAAAAATTTAATAAAAAATAATTTAAAGGGCGATTAAAATCGTCCTTTAAATTATTCTATATAATAGTTTCTAAGCTTTTTGTTATATAAAGACTTCATAAATTTTGGCATTCGCAAACAAAAAATAACAAAATTAAAATTATTGAATATATAATATTAGGTGATAAATATGAAATTAGGTTTGGCCTTAGCACGGAGGAGGTGTCAAAGGAGCTGCACATATAGGAGTATTAAAAGCTTTAGAAGAAGCTAATATAAAAATTGATTATATTTCAGGAGCTTCTTCTGGTAGTATTGTTGCGACATTATATGCTATCGGATATAGCCCTAAAGAGATTTTAAATATTTTTAAAAAATATTCTAAAAAAATAAAGTATATTGATTTAAAAAATTTAATGAAATTGATATATGGAATTATATTTAAGGGAAAGATAATTATTAATGGATTAAATAGTGGTGATGAATTAGAAAAAATTGTTAAGAGTGCATCTGAAGAAAAAAATATAAATAATATTAATCAAATTAAATTTCCATTGCTAATTCCAGCAGTAAATGTACATAATGGAAAGGTATATTGTTTTACATCTTGTAAAAGTTGTTTAGATAATGACGTTAATGTAGAATGTATAAATAATTCAAGTATTGCAAAAGCTGTAAGAGCAAGTTGTAGCTATCCGGTTGTTTTCTCACCATGTAAGTATAATGGGACTGAACTAGTTGATGGTGGAATAGCAGAAAATATACCGTGGAAAGGGTTAAAAAAATTAGGGGCAGATAAAGTAATTAGTGTTTCATTTGATAAAAAATTGAATGATAATTGTTGTTCTAATGTTATTGATGTTATTAGTAATTCCTTAGAAATAATGAGTAAAGAATTAGCAAATTATGAATTATATGGTGTTGATTATTTAATAAAAATAAAAACAGAAGAAATATCATTATTAGATATGAAAAAAATTGATTATTTATATAATTTAGGATATAAAATTGCAAAAGAACAAATTAGAATATTTAATATAAAAAGGATTTAGGATTTAAAGCTTATTATTAGAAATTAAAAGAAGTGGAGTTCATTTTTAGAAGTCCACTTCAATTTGTTTGCCCGCCATGGGCGAATTCTAACGGGTGAAAGTCCCGAGTGCACCT
>JBJEFS010000179.1:0-5679 GCA_051874325.1 Anaeroplasma sp. | reverse complement strand
CTGACATCCCTTAATATCAGAATGAGCTGCCATTGCTCCAAACATCTCCATATCCATACTTGAATAATCCATATTTGCAGTCATTGGAGTCTTAATACTTCCTGGACATAGTACATTACAACGAATCTTACTAGTTGCTAAGCGCATAGCTGCATGCTTAGTAACACCGATAATAGCTGCTTTACTTGACACGTAAGCCGCACCACCTCCACCAGTATAGCCTGCAACACTTGCAACATTTACAATTGATCCACTTTTTGCCTCAAGCATATATTTTAAAGCAGCACGCATACAATACATAGTACCCTTTTGATTAATTTCAATAACCTTGTTCAAATCATCATTAGAAAATTTATCAATTGCCTTTAAACCAGAATCAAGAACACCTGCATTATTAACAAGTACATCAACATGTCCGAAATGCTTAATAGTTGTTTCGACTAGTTCAACACAGTCATTAGGATTAGAAACATCTGTTCTAACACTTAATACCTGTCCACCAGTACTTTCAATTTCAGCTGCAACCTTATCTAATGCTTCCTTTCTTCTTGCACTAATAACAACAATAGCGCCTTCAGATGCAAATAATTTAGCTGTTGCCTCGCCAACTCCTGAGTTACCACCTGTAATGATAACTACTTTATCTTTTAATCTATTCATTTTTTCCTCCTGTTTTTTATTACTAACATTATAGTAAAAAATTAATTAATAGTCAATAATATAGTACAATTAACAATTCAAAATAAAACCTAAATCATCTCTTGTTATTTTTGAAATTGATGAGTCATCATTAGAGATTAATTTATCAATAATGTCTTTTTTAATATTTTGTAATTCAATAACTCTTTGCTCTATAGAATCTTCACACAATAATTTAATAACCTCAACATTTCGTTTTTGACCAATACGATAAGCTCGGTCAGTTGCTTGATTTTCAACCGCTTGATTCCACCATGGATCTAAATGAATTACAACATCAGCACCAACTAAATTTAAGCCTGTTCCACCAGCCTTTAAGGAAATTAAGAATACCTTATACTCATCCTCATTATTAAACTCATTAACAAGCTTCAATCTATCTTCTATTTTTGTCTCACCTGATAAGAATAAATATTTGATTTTATTTTCATTAAATAGCCTTTCAATAATATTCAATGCTTTAACAAATTGTGAAAATATAATAATTTTATGTCCTTCACCAATATAAGAACAAACAATATTCATTAACTCTAATATCTTATTCCCAGTACCAACAAAATTATCAACAAACATGGAAGGATCAACACATATTTGGCGTAATCGAGTTAAAATTTGTAAAACGTCAAATGAAGTACCACCATTTTGCAAAATATTAACAGCTTTATTTCGATAGGCATCATATATTTTCCTTTGAGCTTCCGACATTTCAACACAAATCATTCTTTCAATTTTATCTGGTAAGTCATTTAATACATCCTTCTTACATCTCCTTAAAATAAATGGAGAAACACGTTTTGAGATTAAATCAATAAATCCCTCATCAGCATTATACCTATGCTTAAATTGAGATAAATCTTCAAAATATCCTGGCATAATAAAATCGAAAATGCTCCATAAATCGATAATATTATTCTCAATTGGTGTCCCAGTTAACGCAAATCTATGTTCAGCCTTAATCTGTTTAACAGCTTGTGATTTACCTGCATAAATATTTTTTATTGCTTGTGCTTCATCTAAAATAAAATAATTAAACTCACCCTTATATAACAAAATATCATTTCTTAAAGACTCATAGCCACTTAAATAAATAACTTTTTCATCATAATTTATTGCATTTATTACTTCACTTCTCAAGCTACTATTTCCATATATCGGTATTACCTTAGTCTCAGCATCAAATTTCTTATATTCGTTTATCCAATTAAATAGCAAGGTTTTAGGACAGACAATTAAAGAAGGCTTCTTACTGTTATCAGATTTTAATAATGTAATAATTTGAAGTGTTTTACCCAATCCCATATCATCAGCTAAAATACCACCCATTTTATATTTTGATAGTATTGAAAGCCAATTAAACCCTTCAATTTGATATTTTCTTAAAACAGCATTGAGACGAGGTAATTCAATTTTAGCATTTTTAAAATTAGCTAATTCATCAATCATATTAGTTAAATGTTCATCAATAGAAAAATTATTAGTACTTAAATAAGCCTTTAATACCTGATATATTGGTTTTTGATTTGATGATAATAAATGATTTTTATCTAAATTCAAATCATTAATAGTATTTTCAAAATTGTATGCTGCCTCATTATTAATATCAAGAATAGTATCCTTTTTTAACATTATATATTTCTTTTTTAGTCTTATAGCATCATATATATTCTTAAGCTCCTCTTCAGAATATATAGAGTCATCAAAGAAAATATCTAACAAACCATTATTATAATTAATACGACAGGTTTGAGTTGAAAATGTTATAACATTCTTTGCTGAAATTGACTCAGAAAAATATACATTACATAATTTTTTAAGTTCACTAAAATCCATTGTATAAAATCGATATATGTCATCATCATTAATTAATTTACCATCAACAAATCCCATAGCTGATAGATAATTTAGATATGCTTCATATTTATAAATATCTTGGTTTTGCTTTAAATCAAATGCACTTATCTCTTTTTCATATTTATAAATAACAGTTTTTACAATAATCGTTTTATTGACTATATCAAAATAAGAATTAATTGTAATTTCACTTAAAATAAAATCCATTTTTATATTCTCATCAATATCAATATACTGATAAAATCTTGAATATATTTCATCTATAAATCTTTGTTTTAATCTTTTTATACTTTTACCTGATGCATCTTTAGCAAAAATCAATAGTTTTTTCACTGAATTTTCTGCAGAAATTTTATTTATTACACCTTTTGTTTTATCAAAAATGAATAAACCTTTACCTGATTCAATCAATAAACACTTATCAAAATTAGTATGCAAATCATATTCTCTATCAACTCTAATTTTATAATTAAAGTTGGTAAGATCAACAAAATATTCTTTCTCATTAAAGAAAATTTTTGTTCCCTTTAAAATATTTAAAAAATCAGTGAATAAAAAATAAGTAAGTCTAAAACTTCTTCTATCACTAGATGTTCCTAAATTAATCTTCATAAGTAAATTAATTAATTCATCATATGGCTTTTCTAAATTATCAACATTATGATAAAAAGAAAAATCCTTACCATATTTTACATATTCATTATTTTTAAAATACTCTATAAACTCTATAGCATTTTTAACAACATATTTTTTTTCATAACCAATTTTAAATGACAAAAACATAAAATTTTCATTATATGTTTCATATGTATTAAAATAACATTCTAAGTTAGCAAGTTTTGATTGCTTAAGCATATTAAAAATAGGAACAACCTCATTTTTTAAACCATTCAATAGATGAGTTAATTCATTATCATTTTTCTCTTCAAGCTTTAATTTTATCTCATTATTAATTTTTTCTTTTTCAATTAAGATTTCATTTCCAAATTTTCGATTAATAATATCCTTAAAAACATCTGCAAAATGAGAACAGGAATTAACTAAGTAATTAGAAACATATTTTTCTTTATTATTAATTTCTATTTTAAATAATTCACAATTATAACATTTTAAAATATATTCTTCATAGCATATATACCCATTACGTTCAATTTTATATTCGATATCAAAAAATTTATCAAAAATAGAAATATCAACCTCATTATAGTCAAACTCATCTTCAATAAATACTAATAAATAATCAATATCCTTTATTGTCAGTAGTTTTTTTATTATTAAATTTTTCTGCCTAGAAGCAGCATTTGCAAAGTAATAAGCTAACACAGAAACATATTTTTTAATATCACATTTTTTTAGTTCATCATAATCTAATACATAATTAATGCTATCTTTGATATTTGTATGATATAAACAATCATATTGACATTCAGTAGGCAATTCCTTAATAATTGAAATGGGAAAATTAAAGGTTAAATTAATAATATTTTTAGAAATAGCCTCTATTTCCATTTTGACACAATCAAATTTAAATATGTATGTATCCTCACTTTTATAGATATAATATGCTAAGTTTTTGATATCACTAGTTGATAATTTTGTTACTCCATCTAAATACTCATATAAATAAGGCTGTTTAACATTAGAACTTACTAAGGCTTCAAATAATTTGGTTTGATCATTTATTAAATAAAAATAAATCACACTATAATTATAAAAATATTTATTGTCCATAAAATAATTTTGTCTAAAATTATTTTTTTTACATTTCACAAAGCAAACTGCATCATTATAAAAAACTTTGTTTTTAGAATATTTCATTATAACAAAATCAACCGAATAAGGATATAAACAGTATATAATTATAATAATAGTCCTAATTATAAATTCCTCATATTCACTATTAATCAAATAGCTTACTAGCTTACTAATATCACTTTGTCCAAAATTATCAAGCAAATACATTTTAAGTTCATTTATTTGTGAAAAAGAAAGATAATCAACATATTTACCAATTAATTCATCTAGTTTTGAAAAATCAAAGCTTTTATCTTTGCTTTTATTAACTGAAGCTAGTGATTCGGTAGATTCCTCAATACTATAATATTCATCCTCTAGCTTATATAATGTTGCTGCAGCGTGCTTACAATTAAAACCGACGGGACAAGAACACTCTAATAATGAAGCATTTTTTCTTATAAAAAGATCAGTTTTATATAACGAAGTCCCTCTAACCTTAGAATAAATGCGATTATCCTTTATGTTTATTGATTCTACATTCTCTTCATAAAAGTAATCCTTTCCCTTCCTAAGGGTATTATTTGAAAAGCTATCCATCCAATTTTCATTTTTTAATGAATCTATAATATCATTTGATACTATTCCATATGATTTTTCATCTATATTAAAAATTCTTTTTTTATCAATAAATAAGGCAGTAACCTGATTCTCATTTATTTCAATTATTTTAGCTAAACCGTATGAATAATATGAAATGTAATCTCCAATTTTTAACATAATAACCCAACCTTCTACATTAATCTAATTAAATTATATCATGAAGTTTACAAAAATAAATAATTAATATTATATTGCAACTGAACCTTGTGTTCTTTTTGAATTAATTTGATAATATAAAATGAAAGAGATTCCGATAATCAATAAGATTGATCCAATAAAACGATATTCAAGTAATGATGTATCTTCATTATTATTAAATGCTTCTTTTAAAAAATTATAATTTCTATTAGCAAAATACATATAAATTATTATCGTTAAAATTAAAACAAATATATATAATTCTCTTGCTTCTTTTTCTTTATTCTCACTATTTGTTTTTAAAAATTGTGTTTGTATCGTATCAGCAAAAATGTTCATTATACAAGCAACTATAAATAATATCCATATTAAGTTTTCATATTTTAACCTTTTTATCTCATCATTTTTTGTTTCAGACATACTTTATAATATTATCATTTTAAAAAAAATGCTACAAAAGTTGAAGCTTATAATTAAAAAAAAGAATTAATCTATCTTGATTAATCCATTTTTTAGCAATGTCACAATTGCTTGTGATCTACTTGAAACCCCTAATTTTCCAATCACATTTGATATATGATTACGAACTGTTTT
>JBJEFS010000178.1:0-5684 GCA_051874325.1 Anaeroplasma sp. | reverse complement strand
TAAAGGATAACTAATTGTTATCCTTTACCAATTTGTGACTGTATATAATTAATATCGGTATTACCACCACTAATTACAAAACAAACATCATCATTTTTATTAAAATATTCAGGAAACTGCAAAGCTGCACCAAAAACTATTGCTGATGATATTTCTGCTATTAATTTACCCTTGTTGATTAATAATTTTTCACCTTCAATAATTTTGGATTCATCAACGGCAAACATCTTGGTCAAATTATTTTTAATATAAGGAAAGGGTATTTCTCCTGGCTTTAATGGCAACAATGCATCTGCAACAGATTTGACATATTCTGATTCTATTAGCTCACCAAACCTTAAGCTCTTACTAAATTTACCAATAACACTCGGTTCACATCCAAATATTTGTGTTTTAGGCGATATGCTTTTTACAGCTGTTGATAGTCCTGCAGCTAATCCTCCACCACCCATTGGTATGACTATTTTATCAAAATGCATATTTTCTAAAATATCTAAACCTAATGTTCCATGACCGGATATAATATCTTCATTTTCATACGGATGGATATAAGTGTAATTTAATGTCTCTTCAATTTCTCTTGCTTTTGCATATCTTAAATGATGTGGCATAGGCATCACATCTGCTCCTAAGTCCTTTACTATTTTTCTTTTATATTCAGGTGATGTATCTCTTAAAATAATTATTGCAGGGATGTTTAACATTTTTGCTGAGTATGCAACTGCTATACCATGACTGCCAGAAGATGTTGCAACAACACCATTTTTTAAATCTTCTTTTGATTTAAGCATTTTATTTAATGCACCACGAATTTTAAAAGAATTTGTTAATTGTAAATTTTCAGCTTTAAGATAAACTCGACAATTTAAATATTCATCAAGTTGAGGAATTCTTATTATGGGAGTTTTATAAATATAAGGTTCTATCCTTTTTTTTGCATCTATAATATCATTTAAATCCATTAGACAATCACCTCTTTAATCTTAACTATACATTTCATTTTGAAATAAGTCAATATATATCAGGAGAACTAAAATGAAAAATAAAATTAAAAAAGTTAAGTTTGTAAAATTGATTTCTAAAATTATATCATTATTGCCTTTTATTATAACATTTACAGCAATTTTTATATCAACATATTATATACTCTATAAGAATATAAATGTATTGATTAATTATTCTGAAACGATATCTAAATGGAGGGAAATAATCTCTATAATGCTACCTCTTTTTATCGAGTTAATTATATCAGGGATTTTGTCTGCATTTAAATTTTACAATAAAATAATTAATTTGTATAAAGCTTTAGAATATAAATTGTATTTGTTATTTAGTAACGCTAATATTAGTTATTTTTTCAAGTACAAATTTATTAATCTTTTTAACAGAAATAACCTTTTGGCATACGATTCCCAATCAGATGTTATATCAGCATTTATTGATAATATTGATGAACATAAAAATAAGTTTTTTTATATATTTGGTGACAATAATAGTGGTAAGACTAGTATGATTTCTCTGCTGTGTGAAAGAATTGTAAGTGACAAAAAGTATTTTTCTTTGTTAGATGGCAAAATAATGTACATATGTAAGTCTTTTAATGATCAACAAATTCAAAGATTCATTGATGAATATCTGCTTAACAAGTTTAGTAATTGTTATATATTTATTGATGATATTGGACAATTTTCATTGAAGTCTCAAAGAAAGTTGTGGGATAATATAATATCGCCATTAATAAAAAATGGAATTACTTATTCTAAATTATTAATTATAATTACAGATTCCGCAAATTCCTATTTGAAAAATAAATTAAGCAATTATAATAATGAATTAAAAGTTAAGAAATTTCAAATTATTAATGACACTATTGATCACTATGAACCAGACGAAGAAATCAATACTGTATTAGAAAATTATAATATTATTAATAAAAAAGTTATCAAATGGTTAGATTGCGTATGTAAATCAAACGGACTCAAGTTAATTAATACTCTTCATAATGAAAACAGAATTACAAAAACAAAAAAATTGTTTATTTGTTTTATTGTCGCTAGTAGATATTCTAAGATTGTAGATGTTAAACTAATTAAGAAAATGTATAACGGACTAGGTTATAGTAGTGTATCATTTAATGTATTGCTTTTATATTTACTCAATAAATCTGCATTTATGTTTTTTCCATTTTTGAAAGATCATGTGTATATCAATGAAAACGTAACTGAGTTCTATTTATCATTATTTAGAAAATCTGAATGTTATATTGAGATACTAAAGCAATTTGAAATATATAATGATTTTGAAAACAATGATGAAGAAAGGTGGCTGTTAAACTGCGAAAAATCATTACTTCTAAATATTAATGATAAAGCAATGCAAGACTTATTATTTGCAAAGGCATTTAATTCTGGAAACTACAAATTTTTGTTAGAAGAACTTAACAAATTAATGTATGTTTTTAATAAATCTAATGAAATGTTTTGCAAAGAGTTAGGATACTTAAATGAAAAAAACGGTTATAGAACTCTAGCCGTAGATTATTTGAAAAAATATATTTCTCAATCTGAAGATATCAATGAAATTTCACAAACACGCTTACTTTTATTTGAAATTGAACATCATTACAACCAAAATGTTTCTGAAATAGAAAAAATCGCAAAATTCAAAGATTCGTTTTTAAGTTTACAAGCTGAATATTGGCTTGAACATATAAAAATTGAAAAAGGAGAATTTAACTATAATCGTTTGCTTGATATAATAAACAAATATAACAATATAAAAGGATACAAGGATAAATTAAATTATTTCCATATTCTCAGAAGGATGTATTCTGATTTAGCTAGAACATATTATTTAAATGGAGAAATAAACAAAAATACTTTTTCCAATTTTAAAAACAAAATGGCTACCAGCAGTCTAAGAAATAATCATGTAGAGTTTGACGAATTCTTCAGATTACTTACAAAAGCTCATTATATCCATTATGATATAATATTTCAGCTGGGATTTTACGGTCGATTTAAACACGATTGTGATGATGAATTTGGCTCTAATCCTAACTTGGAAGATGTAACACATCAGGCTATTAAAGAATACTCCGAATGTGAAAATAATTTTAAAAATAACGGAGATAAAGCATGGAAAACAATTCAAATAAGAAAAAATGAATTAAAACTATCATTAACAATTCAGTATATAAAAATTATTAATGAACTTAATGTATTAAGAGAAGAATTTGATAGCAATAACAATGAATTGCATCTTGCTTTTATTAATTGCATACTTTGTAAAGCATATTTTTTAGATTATTACATTAATTTTAATGAGTTTGCAGATACTAACACATTATCAAAATGTAGGAATTTGTTACAGGAAGCAAATTATATTTATAATAAATTCGGCAATGATTTTGGACAATACAGAATCAAATTTATTTCAACATTTTTGGATTATTATGAAGATATTCAAAATGATTTAAATTCGGCAACAGATAGCTTAAAAGATAATCTTAAAAAATTAGAAAATAAAAACTATATACGAGAATACGAAATTATAAATAGTATTCTTAATAGTCCTAATATTAGCACTGATCTTATTGCAAAATTCTTTAAGTTTTATCCAATTATTTTACAGTAGTTTATATGAGTCTACCATTGTTTGAAATACTTTTAATAAAATCGAGTGAATCATTCTTAATGCTTTCTGTATAGTTATGGTGACAATCTGCTATAAGAGAAGCCAAATTGCTGACATCTTTTTCTCTTAGACCTTGTTGTATTGCAGCACCAACTCCTAATCTTAAACCATACCCTAAATTGTAGGGAAGCAACCTATAATTTGTCAGTATTCCAATACTTTCTAACTTTTTAAAAGTATCGTAACATTTTTCTTTGCTGTTAAAATGTGCCCATATATGTTGAGTGGGTAATTTGTTGCCCTCTTTTAAAAGTATTGGGAAATCCCTTTTGTATAATTCGATTTCAAGATTATTACTTATATCTGTAAGTAATTTACTATATTGCTTAATTTTTTCAATGTTAGTTATTGATGCTGCTACGCTCATTAAATCTTTTGGATGAGAATTTGATATGTATGTTGCACTACCAATTTTAATTTTTTCCCAATAATCATCTTCTTTTGCAGTTGCTAAAAATGCTTTCTGAGGACCTGGATAGTTCTTATGAGTTGATGAGAGCAACATATCAAATCCCCAGTCAAAAGGAGAAGGATAATATCCAGATAATATCTGTGTGAGGTATTGAGAACCATCAAATACTTTATATGGGATACCAGTATTATGTACCCAAGAAAAATCTTCGTAGTATAAACCTTCACTCCGATCGACAAATAAAAATCGTGGTTTGTACTTTTCAATTAAGTCCATAGTTTTTTTTATATCAACACAAAAGTTGTTATTATCTGGAACGGCAAGAATCACATTATAGCCAAGTCTTTTTAAAATAGCTTCTGTTGAAAAATGCCCACCTGCAGATTCAGGTAATAATAAAATTGTATCACCAATATTACCAATTGACATAAATGTAATTATGTGTGCATGTAATCCAGATAAAAATCTAAAATCAATATCTTTGCATTTAATATATTTACACCAATCTTTCTTATAATTATTTAATTGTTCAGTATATGTGTCTCTTCCTGCAAAAATAATTTTATTTTCATTGTTTCTTATATCATTAGATATATAATATCCTTCTAAAATACTATAATCAACAGTATTATTCATTGGTATATTTTCTGTAGGATTAAGAATAATTGAGTTATTTTGATTATGCATTAAGACCTGCCCCTTTTTTGAATTGTAAAATTTTAGTCAATAAAGTTAGTAATACTGGTAAATAGAACAAGATTATCCCATGACCAAATGATTTTATTACGCTTATATATCTCTAAAAACAAATTTGAGGATATTTCTTTTTTTGATTGTGCTATTTTAAGTTGTTTATATATACTCTTTTCTTCTTCATTTTGAATGTTTTTATAATAAAAACTTGTATAATCATTTAAACAAGCATCAATATTTTTGATTTCACAGTTGTCGATTTTATTATTGAATATATATTTAATATCATCATTTGAAAGATATTTGTCATTATTCAATAATTCAATTATTTGAACTAACTCATTAAAATTAAATAAAATTACCAATTCTCGAATCATCTCTGTATTGTTGTCTGCACAATGAATAAAATTAAAAAATTATTAATGGTTTCTAATTTACCTCTTATAAACTTTCTGTTTTCAGGACAGTTAATCGAAGAACCTTTTAATGAATTTAGATATTCGCATGAATCTCTACTAATATTGTTCATATCTTTTATAATCAAAATGGCAGATTCGCTCCAACATGCCGCAACACAATTTAATAAAACTCTAGATATTGTCGCATTATCCCAATCATATTTCCATAAACTTAATGCTTGAGCTTGACTCATTTTTTTCGTTGAAATATAAACAGGCATATAATTTAGGCTTTTCAAAATATCAATCGCAAAATAAACTTTATTCATCTTTAAACATTCGGGTTTTAAAATTACAAGTGCACATTTTTGAAACATCATATAAAAATTATTTGCAAAAGTATTTCCAAACTTGAGTGCAAAATTATATTCAAAATCATTCAAAATAGTTCTCCTAACTAAAGGATAACAATTAGTTATCCTTTA
>JBJEFS010000177.1:15564-25013 GCA_051874325.1 Anaeroplasma sp. | reverse complement strand
ATTATAATGACCGAAGGATGAATATTCTATCCGTTTTATTTTTGACGCTTACAAAGAAAAAAAGAACAAAGTATTTTAGATTAAAATAGCCTTGTTCTTTTTTTTAAATTTGATTTAACTATCTAATGATAATAATTAACCATAATATTATTGATTAGTCAAAAATTAAATCAAAAAGTATTGCGCATAAATCATCATTTTGAATTTCTTTATCAATCACTATTTTTACTTTAACAACAGAATTTATTTCCCCAGTAGATAAAGAAAACTCATTATATTTTCTATCTAACATTTCATTAATAATAAGTGTATCATCAATATATACTTTAATATTGTGGCCTAAATCTGGCGTATATAATTTTATATTTAATGTTTCACCATTAGGTTTAATAATGTAATTAGAACATGAAGATATCCATCTTAAACCAGAATCGTCCTTAGGGTATACACCATTAGTTATTGCAGTATCAATTGTATTACCAACATTATTATATTTATAGATTGATAAATTATATTTTTTTAAATAATCTATCATTTGATTTGTTTTTTCTAAATTATTTAACAATGGTGTATGTCCATTTTGATCAACAATCATTTCGCTACTAGAATAAAATAAATAAATCTGTTTATTTTCATAATATGAAGCAACAGAAGGTAATCTTTTTGAAATAAGAATATTACCAATTAAAAGCATGATTATTAAAATAAAATTAATGGCCATATTAAGATAATAGTATAAATTTCTCTTCTTATCATACAGATATGAGCTTAAAATCCAAATAATTCCAACCATTTGAAATTTTGTATGAACAATATACCATTCTGCGCAATAATACTGCCATGAATTAACTCTACCAATTCTTGTTAAAACAAAAACAAAAACTGAATATCCAATTATAAAAAATGGAATCCAACTTTTGAGATATATCTTCTTATAAAAAAATATAAAAATACTAAAGATAATTAAAATAGATATTACGGCTCCTGTAAGTAAAAATCCCACTTGAAAGGTTTCAAAATCAATGTCATAGCCATATACACCACCGGCGTTATAAGAAAACCATGATAAAATGGTTCCAATAAAATCTTTGAATAAAAAAATAATACCATTAAAAATGCTTGCCGTTTCATTTGAATCAGAATTATCAAAAAAGAAAACCTTATACTCAAACATATATAAAAAACAACAAAATATAATTACTAAAAAAGGAATTATATAGTTTATTTTATGTGTTTTTTTTGTAACAAATGCATAAATAATTGTAACAAACATAAATGGTACTACAGCAAAACTATATAAGGTTCCAAACACATTAATATAAATCAATGTTGAAATAATCAGTAACAATAGTAACGACCAATTCATTCTCTCATCACTATTATAAATCCGCGATAGAACTAATGCGTAAATTGGGGTAATACTCATACCTATTCTAACTTGTGTTTCCATTGCACCAGATGAACCCTGAATAATTGAAAAAGAAAACAAGGACATACAAAGCAAAGGAATAATTAGTCTTTTAAAACTCCTTTTTTCACTAATAACATAAATTAATGCACAAATAAAAAAGGAAAGAAAAACGAAAATATCATTAATAATAACATCAAATTTTGTTGTCATTGAAAAAAATTTAATATTTATTAGAAATAATAAATTATATCCAAATAAACCATGTTCTCCATATCTAGTAAACAAATTAACAAAATTTAAATTACCATCAAAGTATTTAATTGTGACATCAAACTGATCTATCCATGTTAAGTAAGGTAATTCCTTCATTGTAATTGAATAACTATAGCAATAAACCACAAATGGAATAAAGACTAAAAAAATGATAAGAAAATATATAAATGAAGTTTTATATTTTAACATTTTTTCTTCACTTCCTTGTTTACTACAATTAAAGAATTTAAAACTTTAATCTAGTATTTCAATTATCAAAATTAATTCTTTCCTCTTCAATAACAAGTGGGCGTTTCTTTGATCTTTCATTTATTGCCATTACATATTCACCGACCATTCCTATAAAGAACATATTCAATGATAAAAGCGTAGCTAGACCAGAAAACAAACACCAATACCAACTAACTTGTGGTAATAATAAAGCTAAAACAATCAATGTTATTGTTCCTAAACCAAATATTGCTGTTAAAAACATTCCTAATTTACCTGCTAATCTAGGGAAAACCTTCGTATATGTCGTAAATGATTGCATTGCTGCATCATATAGAGTTTTAAAATTATTACTTGATTTACCAGCTCTTCTTTTTTGTTGAGTATAATTAATTATAGCTATATCATCAGCATATTCAACTACAATTCCACGAATAAAAGGCATAGGATCATCAATTTGCTTTAACATTCTTGTAAAGGAAATATCATATAAACCAAAACCAGTATACTGCTCAATAAAATTCACTGTAGACCAATTTTTAGAAAGCTTATAATAAATTGCTCTAAACAATCTAATTATTTTGTTCTCTTTAGATTTATTCTTAACACCAACAACTACTTTATAGCCTTCCTCCCATTTTTCAACAAACTTATGAATCATTTCAACAGGTTCCTGAAAATCAGCACATAACGTAATTGTGCAATCGCATTCTTCATTTTCAATCATTCCATAATATGGAGAATTGAATTGACCAAAATTTTTAGCATTAAATATTGCACGTATATTTTTATCCTCTGCACATAATTTTCTAATTTTTTCTCTCGTAGAATCTTTGGATTTATTATCGACAAACATTATTTGATATTCATAACTTGGTAAGTTATCTTTAAATTCTTTTCTAATAGCATCAGCCATTGGAATTACATTTTCTTCCTCATTATAAGTTGGAACCATTACTCTTATTTTTTTCATAAAATTCACCTTTTTTTCATAACTGAACTATTATATTATAACATATGCCTATATTTTACACAAATATATTTTTTTGGTTACAATATAAAACGATTTTTATTTCAAATTGACATTATACGAGTTCCTTATTTTCATAATGCCACACAGCTAAAAATATAAGAATTAATGTAATTACTATTGAGATAATTATCATTACTGGATTGATTGATACATTTATAATTACATTACGTATATCAGCTAACGTAAAAATTGATACATATTTTAATAATTCGGTACTTTCTCCCATTTCTGAGATAATATTTAAAAAATAGCTTATAAAAACTATACCTAAGCTTATACCAAGTGTCTTTTTTGTTTTATGAGTAAATGTTGATAAAAATAAACATAACGAGAATAGCACTATTGATGAAAAAATTGGTGTTATACTTAACAGAAAATATAATTTTCTATCAAAAGGGCCACTAATGCTTAAGCCTATAAAATTAAATATTCCAACAACAACTATTAATAAAATGATATATAACAAACCACAAAGTATTTTTTTAAATATAATATTTTTTCTAGTTATAGGAAGACTATTTAAATACTCTATTGTTTTATCACTTTCTTCCTTTAATAAAATGTTTGACCCTAAAATTCCACTATAAACACCTGTAATTAAAAGAACAAAAACAAAACCTTCTGTTTTAAGCCATCCAAACGCTGAATCTATCGATGATATATCCATATTAAATGCTTTAAGTATTTCTTCCGGAAATATTTTCATCATTTCGTCTAACATATCCATACTTTCGCTATTCATAATGGATGGATAAATTAAAAATACCACAAGAAATAATCCCATTAAGATAGAAGACCAGATAATAAAACTTTTTAAATTAATTTTCAATTCTCTAATAAACATACTCCATCTCCCTTATATATAATAGTGTAAAAACATATCTTCTAGTGTTGCTTCTTCTATTAAAATTCTATCTATTTTATACTTTGAAAGCTTCTTTATTAATTCATCATGAGATAAATTATTTGCAAACTTAATAGTATCTAAATTATCTAAACTAATATTTAATTTTAAATCCTCTGATATTTCTTTACATTCTTTTGATGTTATAGTAACAAATGTTAAACTCTTCTTAGATAATTCTTCAACCTGTTCAACCTTTACAAGTTCGCCATTTCTTATAATCCCTACTCTATCACATATTTTAGATACTTCACTTAAGACATGTGTTGAATAAAAAATAGAATTTCCTTTTTCTTTTTCCTCTTTTAATAAATTATAAAATATATTTTGCATAATAGGATCTAAGCCACTTGTTGGCTCATCTAAAATTAAAATTTTTGGCTCATGCATAAATGCTAGAATAATTCCAAGTTTTTTTAAATTTCCCAAGGATAAATCTTCTATCATCTTTGTTTCATCTAAATCAAATCTTTTTACTAATTCTATTCTTCTATTATGTATATCCTTTTTATAGAAGCTCTCATGATAATCTAACATCTCTTTTACTGATAAATCATCATATAAATGTACCTCACTTGGTAAGTATCCAATCATTTGTTTTAATTCAATATTATTTTTATCAAATTCCTTATTCTCTATAAATACTTTTCCACTAGTTTTGTTTATCAAATGCATAATTGAACGAATTGTAGTAGATTTACCAGCACCATTTGGACCAATAAATCCAAATATTTCACCTTCTTCTAATTGAAGAGATAAGTTTTCTACTCCTTTTATCTTACCATAATATTTCGTTAAATTTTGTATCTCCATTAATATTTTTTTCATAGCAGGCTAACCTAATCAAATAATTAATTATTTTCTCCTTTTCCATTAATTTTATAAGACTAGCAATTAAAAAAGTACTATTATACATACCATAACTTTCTATTCTTTTTTTATTGCTATATAAAAATTATAATATAAATTTCACTTTTTTGATACTAATTATATTACAAATTTTAATAATTTTATTAAGATTCTAAATTTATAATTAGTTGCGTAACAATTAATAAACATAAAAAATTTCCGACTCAAAAGGTCGGAAATAAACGCTATTCATTTAAAAGTTCAATATTGCTTTTATTAATAATGCTTTTACATAGAGCAAAAGAAATAATCATCAGCAATAATGCAGTAAAAACCATTACTATAAATATAGAAACAGGATAGTAAGCAAAGCTAATTCTAATTACTCCATATAAATCACCTATAAATATTACATTATTAAAAATAAGCATTAATACTAAACATACCATTAGTGAACATATCGTCGATAACATAAAACTTTTAATCCAAATTATAAATATTTCTAGCCCATATATTTTGTATGTATCAACATCGTACATTCCCATTGCACGTAACATACCAATATATCTCTTGTTCTTATTGATTGAATATTGAATTGTATTATAAATATTTATTATTGATGATGCTAATATTGCTATACCAAAAATAGATAAAAATGTCATTATATAATTCAAATATTTATCATAATCTAATATCTTACTTAAAGTTTCTTCTGGAGTTACAGATGCAGAATTAGCGTTTGATTTTTTTACTATATCATTTAAAATAGCCATGGCATTTTTTGAATCATTATAATTCCCAAACTGTAACAATTCTCTTTCTATTGTTTTTAAAATAAAATTAATGCCTAATGGTAAATATACTTCGCCAGAAGAAATGCATTCATTTGACAAATCAATCGGATCAATTAAATATTTGTAAAAAGAAATACTTTTTTTTACAACGCTTTGCGAAATCAAATTTAAGGCTTCTGACGAGAAGAATATATTAATATAATCCCCTGGTGCTATTCCTTCTCTAAATGACAAATTATCTATTCTATAATCATAAACACCTACAATCACATAATTTTCAAATATTGTTACATCCTTATCTAAATAATAAGGGGATTCTATTGTTGATTTTATAAGTTTCGAATTACTATCAATAAAGGTACCTCCCAATAAAGTCGTTTTAAATGTTAATTTTTTACCAACGATTTCATCTATATTCAAATTATAATTAGCAATAAAAGAACTTGATAAAACAATTTCATTTTTGTTTCTTATTTCATCGGTTCCTCTTAAAATTGGATTAATACCATATCGTTTTTTAAAATATTTTTTCTCTGAATTTAGAATTGTATGATAAGATTCATTTAAATCAAAAAATGAAAACTCCATTTTTTTACAGGAATTAGTTACAGATAATTTTTCACCATCAATAAAAAAATCTTCTTTAGCTTGTATATCTAATCCATCTATACTCTCAGAATTTTTATATGCCACTCCATCAAATGGTATCGTATACACCGAGTAGCATATACTTTCCTCAATACCTGAAATAGAATTAATTTCGTCATAATACTTATTATCAATAAAACTATCCTTATCTGAATCAGAATAATTACAATAAATTGTATTAATTAATGAATTTGAATTAACTTGTCCAAAAATACCAAAATACAAAGAAATAATAAAAAACAAGACACACATTATTAAAAACATAGAAAATGAAAATGAAATAAAGATATTTTTATTTTGTTTTTTATTGTTTTCATTATTCAATTTTGCTAAATACCATGCGTGAGACAATTTCATCTTAATTCACCTCACTTAACAAATCTACTGGATTTGAATTAATCACTTGTCTTATTATTATTCTACAAAAAACAACAATAAAACAAGCAATTAAAATAGAAGAAATTATAGGTAAATATATTGGAATAGAAAAAATAACAGCTTCTTTAGAGATATAAAATCCATCTAAAAATACTTCTGTCAAACCTATAACAATATTTTTAATTATTGGAGAAAATATGTATACTGCTAAAAAAGAGAACAATGATGAAATAATTATTAAAATAAAAAACTCTAGCAAGATAATATGATATAAGGTTTCACTTCTTGCGCCAATAGATTTAATCATCGCATAAAAATGCTTATTTTCATCTAATGAAATAATTATAGAATTACTTATACAGCCAATAGTTACAAATAACATAATAATTGAAATAAGAACCATCACTATTAAAACCCAATTTGCTAAAGAAACAACATTATTATATTTCTCAATAAAAGGACTATCTATTTCTTTAATAGATATCACATTTTTTAATTCTTTTGATATGTTTTTCAACATCTTTAGACACAAAAAAACATCACTATCATTTGAATAAAAACTTATAAATAAATTATTGACTTTACTCGTTTTTAAATAATACTCTAATGAAAAATAATATTGTGAAGAATTGGAATATCCAATAACTTTATATGTCATATCATCTAAATTTATATAGTTACCTAATGGATTATTTTCTTTTTCATTTATTGGAACAATGACTGAGGCTGTATTAGTATAATCATTTAAAGAGCCATTAATATCATAAAGTTCTATTCCACTTGAGGATAAATAGTAAAATGATGTGTATTTTTTAGATGTTCTTCCTGAACTAACCATTTTAATATTCTTAGAATAATCATTCAATACATTCAAAATATCAGAATAATTAGATGATGAAATACTACCTGAAAGATTTATATATAATTGTTCTTCAGAAAAATTGCTTTGTAAAAGATATTTTTCATTTTTATAAAATGATGTAGAAATAGATAGTAAAAGAATAACAATCGTTGAAATAAAAAAAATTATAAATGCTGTAAAAAAAGAACGTGATTTGTTTTTAATTATCGAATGCCAAGCATATTTTAGTTTGTCATTAAATCTCATTTTATTCCTCGTATTTTTCCATATAATTGGCAGTCACATATCCATCATTAATGTATATCATATTATCAGCTAACTTGGCATCTTCTAAATTATGTGTTACTAATATGACTGTTCTTCCATCATTTGCTAATTTACGTAATATATCAATTACTTCTTTTCCATTTTGACTATCTAGATTACCTGTTGGTTCATCAGCCAAAATGATTTTGGGATCAGATATTAATGCTCTAGCTATGCAAACCCTTTGTTTTTGACCACCAGATAGTTGAGATACTTTTTTATTAATTTTATCAGAAAGACCTAATTTGTCTATCAATTCTATCGCCTTAGTTTCTCTTTCCTTTTTTGAAACACCTCTAATAGTTAAAGGCATACAAATGTTTTCTAAAACAGAAAACTTTGATTCTAAATAAAAACCCTGAAAAATAAATCCAATATTTTTATTTCTAATATCAGCCAATTCATTTTTAGAATATGAAAATACATCAACATCATCAAAATAAATTTTTCCAGAAGTTGGAAAATCTAAAGTACCAATCAAATTCATTAAAGTCGTTTTGCCACTACCACTTTTACCAACAATTGAAGTAAGCTTACCATCCTCTATTATTAAATTAACATCATTTAAAGCATGAACTACATTTTCATCACTACCATAATCTTTAGTCACATTGACTAATCTAATCATAATATAATCACCCAATCTTAAGTAATCTACATATTTATTAATAGTTTAACATAAAATCTTCATCTGTTACAGTTTTTAATCCACTATATTTATATGTTTCTTTAGAAAAACCAACTTTTACTTTTACGTTTTTACTCATCCAATTGTCACTTCCAGTACCTGAGGCACTATACCCAATAATCATATTATTTGATAAAAAATCTATTGGGACTTCAAAATAGAATTGATATCTTTTATATGAGGACGATGCTTTTAAATCATAATTATAGTATGCTGGTGTAGTTACAGAATCAAAATCATCTAAATAAAAGAATACTTCTTGGCATCCTAAATTAACTCTTTTAACTGTCATTTCTACAACAAAAGCAGCTGTTTTATACCCTAAATTAACAAAATATGAGGGATATAAACCACCAGTTAATTCATCAATTGTAAAACCATCATCATGATTAGATGTAATTCCTGCATCAGTATGTGTAATCTCAATATTTCTAATAGTTAAAAACTGAAAATCATATGTGGTTGTGACACAATTTCCTCCCTGTAAATAACAAAATGCTTCTGTCTCATTAAATGCTAAACATAAACAAAAAACAAAACAAACGAAAAACAAAGAAATAAATAATTTTTTCATTATACTCTTTTCCTCCTTTAAATATTCATTTAAATCTTCATTGACTAAATTATAGTTCAATATTTTACTTAATTTATGAAATATTTCAACTATATTATAACAAATATATGAGTAATCTCTAAAAAAATCGTTCGACAAATTTCGACTTTTATTTATATTTGAAATATCTATAGAACAAATACCATATTGTGATCATTATATTTCAACTGTACTATTATCAACATTATCAGGTTGAGAAAAATAAACAACTAAAGTTTTACTATCATCACTAGTTGGTCTATCTACATCCGGTGTAATATCAGGAACATCCCGCTATTAGAGTTACATGCAGTTAAAGAAATCATCATAAAACCAAATACACAAAGAAAAAGAAATATATATGAAAACTTGTTTTTTATAATATTCATATGTCCCTCCAAAAATTATTTATATTTTGCTCCGTCAGAAAAAGCATTTCCTACAGTTTTTCCTAAGCTTACATATTTGTTATTAACAGGATCAAAGGTTATAGGATGAAAC
>JBJEFS010000177.1:0-15464 GCA_051874325.1 Anaeroplasma sp. | reverse complement strand
TTTTCCTAAGCTTACATATTTGTTATTAACAGGATCAAAGGTTATAGGATGAAACTTTGATAAATCAATTTTTTTATTATCATTTAAAATAGAATCATCTACACTAACATTCACTATTCTTCCAATAATTAATCCATCATTAGTTGTTTTTATATATTCACATTCTAAAGTCATCGGTAATTCATTAATTACGGGTGCATCTACATGTTCACCTTTCATTTGAGTAAAACCTGCTTTTTCAAATTTATTTGGCTCGTCATTTGCAGATACAAGACCAATGTAATCTGCTGATACCACATGTTCTTCATCAGCAAAACTAATTGTAAATGCTTTTCTTTCTAAAATATTCTTTGTTGTTTTATGAGATAATGATAAACATAATCCAACATAGCCTCTATTAACAATTCCACCCCAAGCTGCATTCATAGCATCTGGATTTCCATTTTCATCATAAGTACCTATAATTAATACCGGAAGAGGATACATCCATGTTTGTTGTCCAAAGTTTTTTCTCATATTATATACACCTTACCAATTCTTTTTATCTTTTCTATGATCATTGTTATGCTTACGTTCTTCAACCATTTTAACAAACCACTCAACCATATTAGGATCAGTATGTGAGAAGAATGAGCTTTGCATCTTATCGAGACTAGCCATTATTTCCATATCTTCATTTGATAAAACAAAATCAAATACTTCAAAGTTTTCCTTCATTCTTTCAATATGTGTTGACTTAGGAATAACAACAATTCCACGTTGAAGTTCCCATCGTAAAATAACTTGTGCTACTGTTTTATTATATTTAAAGGCAATTTTATCAATAGTTTCATTGGTAAACATATTACCTCTTCCTTCACCAAATGGTGCCCAAGCTTCAATTTGTACATTATATTTTTCCATCCATTTTTGTGCTTCAATTTGTTGATTAAAAGGATGTGTTTCAATTTGATTAATCATTGGTTTAATTCGTGAAAATGAACAAATATCAACCATTCTATCTGGATAAAAGTTTGATATACCAATAGCTCTTAATTTTCCTTCAGCATATAATTCTTCTAAAGCACGCCAAGCTCCATAATAGTCTGAAAAAGGCTGATGTAATAACATTAAGTCAATATAATCAGTTTTTAATTTTCTTAAAGATTCATAAACTGATTTTTTTGTTTCCTCATAACCATAATGTTCAATCCAAACCTTACTTGTAATAAATAATTCATTACGAGGAATCCCAGATTTTATTATTGCATTTCCTACTTCCTCTTCATTAAAATAGCTTTGTGCAGTATCAATATGACGATATCCTACACTTAGTGCATCTAGAACACAACGCTCACATTCCTCTTTACTTACTTGATATACTCCATATCCAAGTTGTGGCATTTTTACACCATTATTTAAAGTCACATAATTCATTTCAATTTCCTCCTATTTCTTTACTTTAATTTTATACTAGTAAGAAGATAGTTGGAATCACATTTTTGTTTATTGTATCAACTAAAAGTTAACACAAAAAAATAGCTCAGAATTACTTCCGAGCTATCTTTTGTACAATATCTATTAATTTTTTTACCTCAATTGATGGTGTAGGAGAATAAAAAATTCCAAATGGAATACTATGTTTCCATTTTGTTGGAACGAGTTTTAAAAGTGGATGAACATCTTCCCACCCCTCTACTGTAATGATGGGAATATTATCTTTCACAGCTCTATTATAAGCATTTATATTAAACATTTCAAAATCTTCAATTTCAACATTATTTTCAATTAATTCTTGACGTAATAAATCTATATATGTATTCCATCCTTTTTTTATTACCATAATCTTTTTATTTTTTAAATCCGTAATCTCTATCAATTCTTTCTTTACAAGCTCATTATTTACAGGAACAGCAAGTAAAATACTTTTATTATATAAATGAGCAGCTAAACATTTTCTTTCGTGTAAAAAATTATCATCATAAAGACCTGCAACAATATCAATGTGTTGACCTAAATTACGAAGAATTTCAAATGAATTAACAGGATTATTTTCAAAAGGAATAAGCTCTATTTTAAGATTTTCATCATACTTATGAATTTCGTTCCAAATATCTAAAATAAATTTTGCAGGAGTCATAATAGAAGTTCCCACACGTATTATTTTAGTCTTCTCCTTATCATCTATATCTTTGGCTTTTTTTTATTGCAAGTTTCGAATAGTCTAAAATATATTTGGCATCTTGAAGAAAGCTTTTTCCTGCTTCCGTTAATTGTAATCCATGATTTGTTCTTAGAAATAAAAAAATTCCTAGACGCTTTTCAAGTGCATTAATTTGCTTCATTACAGCTGTTGAAGAAATATACAAAAGTTCTGATGTTTTTTTAAAGCTTCCATTTTCTGCAACAGCTACGAATGTTTCAATTTGTGGGTTATACAAGTTATTACCTCCATTTCATATTTAGTTATTGGCTTTCTTTTATTATACATTAATAAAATAAAATAAAAAACTATCTTTAAGATTTTTCACTTTAAATTAACTTATATCATATAAATAAATTTAGATTCCATATCATCATTTGAATCATATTTTATTTATATATGTAACATAAATTAAAAATCATTTTACTTTTAATTATATATATAATTAATTTTTAATAATTAATTTTTCATTTGGGGATTTATAAAAAATGAAATGGGGTAAAGACACTCTCAACGGATTTCGAGTTTTCGCAGAAAAAGACTCAAAATCCAACACAAATACTTTATATGAAATCATATGGTTATTTTAAATGAATCAAGCATTTTAATTATATTCTCATTATTAATTACTTTATCATTCATCTTTATGTCATATTTATGACGTTCAATCTTTAATATTCTATCTTCATTAATTAATGACTTGAAACATTCAATAAAGTTTGGAGTCTCCTCATCACTTCCATAAACACAAATAAAATGAAGTTTATTTATAAACATATCCCATTTATCTTCATTATGTGAAAAATAGTCCTGCATTCTTTCATTCAATATAAAAAATAAAGAGGAAGGATTTCCACAATACATTGGAACAAGAAATATGATATTCTTATAACACATACTTGATTCTAATAAATTATATATATCATCATGTCTAAACTTACAAAACGAGTTAAAACACTCATAATTACATTTTGAGCATGGATTATAAAATATATCTTTGAAATTAATTATTTTATCATTTTCTTCCATCATATAGGAAACTATATCATAACAATTTCCGTTATTGCGTGCACTAAAAGAAATATAAATATTATTATCATTTTTATTTGTTTCATACGTAATGCCACTCTTATTATCAAATAATTCATCTAATGCTAAATCATATTTTTTAACAAGTAACATTAATTTTTCATAACTTATTTCGTTAATACCTTTTTCAATCTTATTAATTGTTGATTTAGAATTATATCCAAGCTCTTTTGCAAAAGCTTCCTGACTTAATCCCTCTTTAAGTCTAATTTCTTTTATTTTATTCGCAAGCTTATTCATTTGTTATTCTTCTAATCTCCTTAACATGATTACTATTAAATAGTTTTTTCTGATAATTTGCCTCTTTATTTAATATAATTAATCTTTCTTTTTGAGGCATGCCATCTTTAATTAAAATAGAATTATGATATTCCAAATTAGATAAAATAGTTAATTCGATTGTAGAAGCATAATCTCGAATATTACCTTCTTTTTCAGGATTGTTTTCACGCCATTCTTTAGCTTTCATCCCAAATAAAGCAACATTCAACATATCAGCCTCACTTGCATAAATATAATTTAGCTGTTCAGGTTTAAGATCAACAATTACTAAATACTCTTTAATCGCATCTGTATGAATTAAATAATTTAGCTTAGTTAGCATTCTTTTACCTTGCCACTCAAGTTGTTCGGATTCTTGAATTTTTAATCTTTGGAATTCTTTTATAATATATAGTTTAACTTCTGGTGATATCCATGAAGCAAATTCTAAAGCTATGTCTTTGTGAGCAAAAGTGCCACCACCATATTTTCCGGATTTTGTTTTGATTCCAATTGCGTTAGTATGTTTTATCCATTTTGTTGGAGTCATAACAAATGAATTTCTACCATACTCATTTTTAAACGCGTCGAATTCGATGCGGTTAAAATTAGGATTATTAAGCATTTCCCATAAACCTATAAAATCTATAGTATCTTTGAGCCTCATCCAGTTTTGAATTGGATATCTTGGATCATCACTATTAAGAAATCTTGCAATATCTGTTAAACTAATATAATCATTATCTTCAATACCACTTATTGATATTTCTTTATCTTTAACAATAATTTTCTTCACCGTATTTATCCTCCATCCACATATATAATAATACAAAGTAGATTTTAAATCAACTAGATTCCAATGTAGCTGGTTATTTTTTGAGTTTTCCCTGTAGCTCCCGATTCAACGGATTTAACACCACCATTGTGAAATGCCCTATTTTTCTATATGAAAGAAAAAATAAACCTTCTAATATTCATGAACATAATTTAATAATTACATATTACGAATAAATACTATCCCCAATTTATAATAAGATAATTAAAATAATTTATAATCAAGTATAAGTATTTCAAGCTGATAGCATCTATACCATTATAAGTTTTCCATATATCTATTTTGGCTAATCCCTGCTAGGTATCTCGGCAATAGTAGGCCACACCAAAAAGGCAAATTCAAATATACTAAAGGCTATTAAAAAGCCGATAGGCATTTTATCTTTTAGAATATTTATATTAACACTGTGAATATAATAATATATATAATAATTAGCTTATTACAAAAGAGGACTTGCTCAACAGCACAATTTATTAACCTTCAAATTGTTTTATCCAATCTTATTCTACTTTAATTGTACAAAGCTTTCCTTTAAGCTTGTATCCGATTTTTTCATAACATGCATTGGATGCTTTATAATCAGCATTAGTATAAAGCATTGCCATATATCCTCTTTCTAATACTATTTTTGTAACCTCATATACTAAATTAGATGCATAATACTTTCTTCTGTATTGTTCTTTTGTATAAACTAAATTAATTGAAGCAAGATCTCCATTAGGGCTATACTTACATGATGCGACAATATTGTTATCTTTGTCTTTCCATAAATATGTATAACCTTCTTCTATAAATTTTTTAGCATCTAAAAAATAGTCTTTCTTTTTCTTCTTATCAATTCCAATTGATTCGTGAAATTCATAAATTATATTAGACAATTCATCTAGATCTGATAAATCACATTTATGAATATTTCCATCGCATTCTGTTGGTTTTATTGGTATTTCACAAACATAAGCATACATATTAATTAAAATTGATGCATTAATATTATCTTTTATCATGTTTATTTTAAAATATTCATATAATTCATATTTGACATTGAAGCTATGATTGCCATTTAATAAATTGTTTTCTTTTATAATATTATAAATAATATCCTTGTAATTCTTGTTTAAATTGTTTTTTGTCCATATCCATATTGGATGTATATCATCAACATAACAAATGATAAAATTCTTATGATCTGTATAAATCATTTTACAATTGCCATACATAACTTTACCTAACACAAAGAATGTGTATTTATCGTTAACTAATAAATTTAGATCATCTTCTTTTAAGATGCTATCAACCATATTTTGTTTTCTAATTTTCTTTAAAATTTCAACACCTCTTCTAAGGTTATCATCATAATTAAAGGAAATGTTTTTAGCCTCAAGCATTCTTTCTATTGCATGGGAAATATCTAGTGTATGATATGGTTCATATAATGATATAACCTCCTTTAAGGGTAGCATTTTATATGCTTGCTTAGATGATACTTCATAGGTATAAGCGAAACATCTATATAAATATCCTGCCCAATACATTGCATCATGATTGTATTTTATAGTTCCATAATTTGTTTTACCATATTGATTATCTAATTCTATAAATATATCTTCTATTGATTTACTATCATCTAAAAAAGAATAATCATCCAATTCTTTGACTATTTTAGAATTCATATACCTTCTAACAAACACTTCAGAACTCATTTCAAGTTTTTTTACAGATAACTCAAATAATTCAGCTTGAATGTCTGCTAGTCTTTGGCAATCTCTATCTCTTTCTTTCATTTAAGTATCTCCTCAATATATTTTCCTTCTCTTTTATATTTAATTAAGGCAAGTTTAACTTTATTATCTGAATCATTTATTTCAGCTTGTTTTTGGGTTAAATAGTTCTCTCTTTCTGCTTTAGAAATATAACATCTTTCTAGTATATCAACTTTACTAGTTGCTTTCTCAGTTAATAAAACATATTGTTTCCCTAAATTAGTCGCTGCCAAACAATGTTTACATTGTTCATCAGTTATCTCACCATTAATAAATCTATCCATTATTCTAAACATTCTATTATCAGCAATAGGAGCAATTATATAATCAGAATTTTTAACTTTATGAATAATATTTTGAATCAAGATATTATTTTCATATTCTTGTAATCTTCCTCTAAAATATGCAATCGCAAGCATCCATTCTTGATTAACATCAAAATTTACAAATTTTAAATCTTTTTCATCAAATTTCAATATGTAAATAGATGAATCTTTAAATCTAGAAACAAATGATGTTGTTTGCTCAATTGATTCACCACAATAAAACCCACTACCAAAATCATTATTTAATCTTCCATAATTTGGTGATATTGTTCCTTCAATCATATTTTTCGAACCATGAAATATTATTTTCAACCTTGGGTTTTCTTCTTTATACATCATTTCTTTTATTTTATTTATTTTTATTCCCTTTTTATATGCAAAATCATAAATCTTTTCTAATGTTTCGCTAGTAGGAAAATTAATACTATTTTCAATTCTTGTAATTGTTTTTTTATCAACACCAATCGATATAGCCATTTCATCCTGACTTATTTCAAGCATTTCACGAATTAATTTTAAATCCTCATTAGTTTTGTATTTCATTTAAATCCCTCCTCATATTCCAACTTTATTATACCATATGTCCCCAACAAGTTTTTAATATTAATTATGTGTATGATTACAATAATTTTTTTATTTAGATTAAAAAATGAATACACACAATGGTAATGTTTCATCCATCTCAACGTATATCAGTTGGTGTGCAAAATCTCCATCGAAACATATCAATATCTTTATAGCCCTATTATGTCTATAGGACAGTAATACACTTCATCATTAATTGGAAATACTCTATCAGAAGAATCAATAACTAATCCTATGTTTATATTCTTTTTGTATTTTTTTAATACCGTAAATCTCTTGCTATGACTTACTGGATTAATTCCTTTTTTTATTTCAATCGGATAAATAGAATCATAAGATTCGATAATCAGGTCTACTTCATATTGATCTTTATCACGATAATAATATACATTATCCACATTTTGGTAATTATTATAATATGATTTAATTATTTCGGATACTACATATGTCTCATAAAATGCTCCAGCAAATGTACTTTTTTCTAATATTTGAGCATCTGGCATACCACATAAATATCCACATAAGCCTGTATCCATAAAATATAATTTAGGAGTTTTAATGACTCTATCAGAAACATTAGAAGCATAAGGATGAATAATCTTAATAATACCTGATGTTTCTAAAATAGAAATCCAATTTTTAACTGTTCTAGCATCAATTCCAACACTTCTTGATATTTCAGTATAATCTAACTGACATGCAGTTCTTAAAGCAACATATTTCATAAAATTCATAAATGTTGTTTCTTTAGATGCGGATATAATTTTTTTTACATCTTTTTCTATATATGTTGAAATATATGATTTAAAAAACATATCCCTATTTGGTCTTAATGTAATATATTCTGGCATGCCTCCAAGTAATATATCCTCAAATATTTCTTTTCTAGATCTATAATGGTTTAATAACTTATTTTTTTCTCTTAATTTATTTATTTCAGGATTAAAACTACTAAATGATTCTCTTTCCTTGATTTCATTATATGATAATGATGAAAGATTAAAAACACATGTTCTTCCAGCTAATGATTCTGTTACTGCATCTTGAAGTTCATACTGATTAGAGCCAGAAATAATGTAAAGTAGTTTAATATGCTCATTTTTATCTAAACACTTTTTCTTCATTTCATCTATTTCAATTTTAATGTATTCCAATAGATTAGGAGCTTTTTGGATTTCATCAATTATTAAAGGATGAGAATAATATTTTATAAATCCTTTGGGATCTCTTAATGCATAATCTCTTAATTCTATATCATCTAAAGTCACATAGCTAATATTAGGAAAAACTTTCTCAATCAAAGTCGATTTTCCAACTTGCCTTGGACCATAAATAGTTATAGATGCAAATTGTTTAGATGCTTCAATTATTTTATTTTCAATATTTCTTTTTATATACATATATGATCACCATCCATGTATATTATATACATAAAACCAAAAATATACAACTATTTTTACAGTGCAATGCAATTTTGGTCGATTATTATAAAATAATTATAAGAATTATTCATTTTTAAAAATAAAAATGTTCTGAAATATATCAAATTTTTGAACATTTAATTAATTATGACGAAATAGAAAACAACGCATTAAATAACGAATCAATGAGCGAATTTTTAGAAACTTATTTAACGAATATGTTAAGGTACCATTCTTTGAAAGAGAACGATGCTTATATTGGAATCACATTGTAAAAATTAAAGAAGCCATTTCTGAACGAAAAGTCATATTAATTAAAACACTCGTAATACAGAAATATACCTTCAACCTTTAGATATTTTTCCATCTGCAGAAGAAACATATAATTATGTTGTTGGCAAAAACATAACTAACAATTCAAATGCAAATTTTTCCATAAAATTGTCACGAATAAAATCGATAACTATTTTAAATAAATATTACAATTTTACACAAGAAGATTATGAAAAATTTAAACTCCAATTACTAGATGGTCCTGAATTCATGTGCAAAGAAACAAAACATGCGGTAGTTAAATTTAGTAAAGAAGGTATCAAAAAATTCGATTCTTGTTATAAGGATAGGCCAGTTCCAATAGATTATAACGATGAAACTGGAGAATATATATTTGACACTGATTTAAATAAATTATATTTATATTTATTACAATTTGGTCGACATGCCAAAATAATCTCGCCAAAAGAATTAAAAAATAAATTATACAATTTTCATAAATTAGCTATTGATGAAAATGAGTAAACTTTATTTTTTTAAGCTATACTTTTTATCATTTTCTTCAATTATTTCTTCCAATAGCATTCTTTCTAAAACTCTTTTCAATGAACCTGGAATGCTTTTATATCCTAAAGACTTAGATATTTCACTCAATTTCATGCTTTTATCAGCCAATAATAAAACTATTTTATCAGCTATTTTCATTTTCATATTATTCTCAATAACAAATCCTTCATTAATTGGAATAATTACTGTTACATAACTTCTTTCTTCATCTGTTTTTATTATAGGAAGCGGAGAATTATTAATTTTTGAATATTTGATGACAGTAGGAAAACCAGTATTTTTTGCTTCTACAATATGTAATTCTTTCAACAATTCAGCTATTCTTCTATTTCTATATTTTGTTGATCTTAGTGTTAAATTATTGATTTCTCCGTCTGAAATACTAATATCAATTCCTGGTATTGAAGTAATTTCAATACTTTCTTTATTAATTCTAATAGAAATAGGCTCATATAATTGATAATTTTTATGCAATATTGCATTTCCTATAATTTCATCTAGAACTTCATATCTATAATTAAAAATTCGTTTAGCTTCCATTTCTCCAGGAATCTTGTATACTTTTTCTTTAATCACATTATTTCTAAGATAATTCATACAATCCTTATATTGAATGTTTAATGGTCCCTTAAAATTTATTTCCTCCATTCCTTCACCAGTAGGATCAGGAATGTTTGTCAACTCAATATATGCATATGGGAAATATTTTTCAGGATTGTATGTAAAAAACATTAATCCTACGTTTTTTGGTTTTCTATTTTCAATAGGGCCTTCTGAAATATTCATATCTTGAGCAAGTTCATCTAAACTCCTAGAAGAAGATATTTCATATAAATCACTATTTATCTCTTTTAAATAGCTTCTAATGAGTGGAATATTTAAATCTTCCAAATTAGCTTTATAATTGGGTCTATCATCAAAAGGCTGCAAACCACTTAATAGAAATAATTCCTTTTCATCATTAGAATTGGCTTTTATTGTAGCAGAACCTTTTCTAATATAATAAGCCTTTGAATTATCTCCTTTTATATATACATTGATCTTGCATTTATACGGCCTATCTGAGCCAGAGAAAACCCACAATACTAAAACCTTTTTCATATCCAAATCTACTATTTCAATATTAGGAATAAATCGTGGTTCAATAGACTTATTACAATATTCAATTATTTCTTTTTGAAGATTATCAATTTCATCTAGAGGAATACCTTTTATTGGAAAAACGGGTTTACCTTTTTCTTCTGCAATACCAATTATTATATATCCTCCACTTACATTATCAATATCATTTGCAAAAGCACAAATCGTATGCATTATGCTCTCAGGATTCCAATTCTCTTTAAACTCAATTCTAGATGACTCCACAACATTAGGATTTAATATATTATTTATACTTGTAGGTAGTGCCATAAAATCCCTTCTTTCAATTAATATTATATAAGATTTATTATTTAGAATCAATAAAAATTGGCCCTTTTTTTGGCCCTTTTTTTGGCCCTTTTTTTGGCCCTTTTTTCAATATAAATCAATGTAATTACATATGTATTTAATTATGCCAATGAGTTGTAGGCAAAAAAAATTGCATCTTTTGAAATCTTCAAAAAATGCAAATTATCTAGTATTTAAGCCTCTTTTTCTAATTGTAACAATGAGTTGTAGGCTCCCCGGACCCTGTGAATACTTAGTGCACTATTTATTAACTACTGCATAATAACTATCGGGCATTATATCTCCCATAATGTATTCTAATTTAGATGAATCTAATTTTTTTAAAATACCATCAAAATATGCTTTTAAAGAAACATTTTGAATATTAGAACTATCCTCTATATATCTAATTTTTTTACCGTAATTTTTTTTAGCTAACGCTTGAAAATGTTCATTAAACATTATTACTCTATCTTTTTTCAAACAACCTTCTTTATAGTAGGCAATAGTGAAACAATATTCTGTTTCGCTTTTTACAATCTTATATATACAATCTTCTTCCAAGATATCTTCATAACAGCTATACAACTTCTCTTTCTCGTATGGATAGACTCCGTAACTAAACAAGTTGGAACCATATGAATTATTTACATTACTAACAGAATATTTTTCAGATAGAACTTGTTTTTTATTATCATAATATAAATTTAAGATATATAAAGCAGCAATTGATCTTATCAATACATTAACATTCCCTTTATGTAAATTTTTACCTCTATCATGTTTAATAGCATTATATTGAGAATAAAAATCATCTTCACTATTATTTTTATAATTAAATGGATTAATATAAGGATTAAAATACCTTTTAAAATGAAAATATGGATTGATTAAAAACAACTTTTTCTTAGAAATTTTCCAATTTTGTTCCATCCAGTCAAAACACTTACCTGGTGTTTCAGGATCACATTTATTCTCTTCTCTATAAATATCCTTAGCTATAGCCTCAATCTCAACTGATATTCTAACTATCAAATCTGCGATTTTTATAGAATAAACTTTTATTTGTTCATCATTGAAATGGATAATTGATGTCAATTCTAATATTTCTTTTTCTAAAATTGAATAAACCGGAAAATATATTTTATTCATTTACCAACTACTCCTTCCATCAAATTTCAAATATTAATTAAAATAATAATTAGCAATTATAAAGGTAATTGTAAAAGCTGTTTCATTTACATTAGAATGAAACTTATACTGCCAAACATTATCTTCATGCATAATTTTACTAATTTTCTTCGGATGATTCTCTATTAAGTTATTCATTTCTGAAATAACATTATCATAATCTTTATTATCTTTATTAAATACAAGTAGTGCTAGCTTATCTATTCCTTTCTCGAAATTCTTTACCTCTTCACCTAACAACTCTTGCAAAAGCTTTATTGATTTCTTAAATTTGTTTATTTGAGGAAAAGCAGAACCATTTACGCCAGCACCAAATAAAAAGTTGATATGAGCTGATGCTAATATTTTAGAGTCAAATTTATTTATAATCATTATTTCACCACCAATAGGTAATAAAAACATTTTTTTGCATTAAATGTTTTTATCCCTCTAATACTTCTTCAAATAATTCAATCAACCCACTAACATTAACAAAATAATTATTTTCATTTTTCTCTAATTTTGCTAATATTGTGTCTTTTAATTTTTTATCAGATTCCGAATCAATTTGTTCCAATCTATTGAACAAATATCCATCCATACATGCAATATAACATATTTTTTGATGTTTTTTCTCTAATAAATTGTACAATTCATTAAGTTGCTTATCTTGTCCTCCACCATTTTCTTTAATATGTTTATGTTCTATAATATAAAAAATATCATTGATTTTAACAACCATATCAGGCAATTTTACAGTCTTTTCATCTTCTTCAATATCAAGTTCCTTTAAAAATTTAACATAAGAGCTTTTCTTATTTTCCAAACGATCAGGCAAGAAAAACTGTTTATTTTTTAAAGAAGTAGATTTTATTTCTTTTAGCTTTAATCTAGCCTTAATATTATCGACCAACTTTTTTACGCCTTTTTGTGCCATTCGTTTATGTGAATGCATATCATTAATCATGATAATAGAATTAATATTTAGATTCTTATAGTACTTCCATCTATCTACAAGAAATCTATCTAAAATCTCACGTAAAAATCTAATTTGATCATCAGCATTTAGTTTTTTGTATAGAGAATATGTCATATCATATGCACAAAATGATTGAACAAATGGAGTAACACTTAATGTCTTGTCATTAATCAATATAATTATATTATTAATAATATTTGTTCTTTCGTTAACATCTATTTCTAATTTGTATCTATCAATTAGACTATTTAATTCTTCCATTTTTTCTTTAATTTTGCTATAATTTTGTCTCTTAACTTTTTCCTCAAAATAATAATGATCTGGAAAAGAATCAAGTTTGCTCAAAGAATATTCAAAATAATATTTATTTTCCTTCATAAAAACACATCCTTTCTAAAACAACTGTATGACAATTGACTATTTAATTAAATCTTTAATAAATTTCTCAAATCCAAGGGTATTCAAAAAATAATTATTTGAATTTAAAGAAAGATATTTTAAAACATCTTTCTTAGTTTTGAACATCTTTGTATTTAGTTTTGGATTTATTAATGCATTAAAATATAATCCATCCATATAGGCAATATAAGATACACCTTCTTCAGAATTACTTATCAAATCAACAATTTCACTTAATTGTTTATCTTGACCTCCACCGCCTTCTTTTAAATGTTTATGTTCAACTATGTATATAGTGCCATTAAATTTAAAAACAGCGTCAGGCATTTTATCTTGCTTAGCATCAGTCCATGCGCATTTAATCCCATTTTTTTTTAAAAATTCTAGGTATTTGTCTTTTTTAATTTGATCTGGTAAAAAATATTGTCCATTAGACAAATCATTCGTATATACTTGTGTAAATCTGTTAGAATTCAATTGACTAGAAACTTTTTTTGCACCTGCAGCACCCATTCGTTTATGTGAATGACTGTCATATAAAATTTGCAAGTATCCATATCCTAGAGTTTTATATATATCAAATCTAGTTGATACAAATGCATCTAATATTTCATTTAAAAAATACATTTTATCCTTTTTTGATAAAATAGAGTATGATGAAAAACTTGAATCAAAAAGGGAAAAAGACTGCGCAAAAGCAGTCAAATTCATGTAATCTTGTTCTAACAAAAATATAATTTTAGTAATTATTTCATCTATTTTTTCTTCAGGCACATCCTGATGCAAATTAGAATATTTGTCTTTTTCAATTACATAATTCTCAATCGTTGCATCTAGTTCTTTACAATTTGATAAAATACGATTGCTAGAATCGTTAATTATAACTTCATCAATAAAATAATATTTATCCAATAAAGTTTCCTTGTGTTTAAGTGAAAAATCAAAATATCCAATATTAGTAAGCATAATGCACCTCCGTTAATTAATTTTTATTTATTCTTAAAAAAGCTTCTTCCATTATCGCTCTAGCAGTTTTATAATCTAGTCTTCTACGTCTTACACCATCTTTTCGATTTCCTTTAAATGGCGATAATAAAATATCAGACATAACACTCCTATATTCCTCTAATATCTCATTGCAAATATCACTGTAAAGATTATAATCTTCTATTTCTGGAATATCTATCACCGTAATCAATCTTGAAGATACTTTAATATTATCTATATCATAGTCTAAATCTTCTACAGGCATAAATTTAATTACATCATTGTTTTTTGTGTTATCGACAGCTCTTAAAGCTATTCTACCGCACGAACTATTAAATTTTATATTAATAATCTTGCTTGGTGCCTTTTTACAATCTATCAAATCTTGATAAGTACATATGTACTTTTCATTTTTATAAAATTTAACATCTCTTGGAGCATTAACTTGCCCTGTAAAACAACATACACAAACAGGACACTCAGTATCATCAAATGGTTCACTTTCTAATATAGTTATGATTTTTAATCTATCTTTAGAAAAATTACTATTAATGAATGTTTCAGGGACTATTGCAACTACATACTCATATTTTTCAAGCATTCTTTCTAGTGCAACTTGATATAAATCCTCATGTGAATTATTCATAAAATATTTTGCAACTTTAGAATAAACTTCTTCTCCCTTTCTTCTTGCACTGTATGATGCAAGATAGGGTGGATTCGTCAAAATTATACCATTTCTATATTCTGGTATATTAACTAAACTATCATTTGTTTGCCAACGTAAGGATGGATCAATATCATAACCTCTAACGCTCTTCACATTAGTAAAATTTTCTCTAGCATACTGTAATAAATCCCCATCTCCTGCAAATGGATCTACAATTGTCCTAAAACCTCTGTTAATACACTCTTGTATAAATTCAATTACTTGTGGTTGTGCCCAAGAAGAATGTTTAGTAAAAAATTGTCCTAATGTAACTTTTTTATTTTCCATCATTTATCCTCCTCGTATAACCGCATTAACTTTTATCTATATTATATCAATTTTCTTGATATAAATCTACATAAATTTATGCAATCACACCTTTAATTTCACTAAAATATTATCCTTCATTTCTATATAGTCAAGATTTAAATTAAATCATTCCCGAGTTTGCCAGTCCGTATAGCACGATTTTTGATGATTTAACAGTAAGTTA
>JBJEFS010000176.1:21744-25067 GCA_051874325.1 Anaeroplasma sp. | reverse complement strand
ATTTAATATTCCATACCTCAAAAATTTAGTAAATAAAATAATAATTCAATATAAATATATGAATTCAAAATTATTATTTTCTCCATTATATAGTTTTTTCTTTAAATGTCAATACTAACAGCCTGTTCTAGGAAGTTTTTGTGTTGTTTCTATTTCTTTATAATAAGTAATTGTAGTCCAATCATCTTTATCTTCAACATAAATATCCTTATAATTTCCTGATACTTTCGTGTAATTTACAAATATAAATCCATTTGGTAAATTATCTAACATATCACAGTATAATCTAGGTTGTTCAACTTCTCTAAAATCTGCTTTTACTGTTCCAAATCTAAATTCAAAGTCTGTTATGAATTCTCCCTCCTGTAATGTAACATCTGTAAATTTCACTTCATTATTTACTAATGTACTTAAACCATCTTTTAACATTATATAATCATCGCTTAAATTAGTTTTATACCATACAGAATATTTTAAATCTTCATTCCATGTTCCTGTATAAATTTTGTTTGCTCTTAATGCATTTGTAGGTAATGAATCACTCCATATAAAATTGTCTAATGCAATATTGGATTTATTATGAATATTTGAAAAATCATAGTATATACTATCTTTACTTTGAGTCTCTTTAAATCCTTCTTTATTAACTTCAATATCAATATCTACATTGTCATTTTCTACTTCTACATCAACAATTTCTTGATGTTTTACTATCTCGGCATTAAATATTTCATTTGTTAGTATATAATAATCAGGGCTTTCAACCTCTTTTAAAGTATATTTTCCTTTTAGTAGTTCTTTTGTTGTAGCTTCCCCATTCTTATCTGTAATTAGAGTATCTACCAAATTATTTTCTTTATCATACACTTCAAATTTAGCATTTTCTAATCTTGTACCTTTTATATCTCCATTGTATTGATTATCTTCTTTACTTAATTTTGTTACTCTTATATAACCTTTTATTAGTTCATTTTCAAAAGTTAAATCAGTAATTTGATCTTGTGTTAATGTTACTGTTTGCGGTGTTTCATTTAGCACATAATTTTCTAATGTCTTTGATTCTTTCACTATGTACTTTTTATCTATTCTTAATCTTTTACTTGTAGCTTCTCCGTTTTCATCTGTAGTTAAAGTATCTACTAAATTGTTATCTTCATCAAATACTTTGAATTCTACACCTTTTAGCTTAACTTCATTATTGTCTTTGTCAACTTTTATTACTTTGATTTGACCTTTCTTTAGTTCATTTTTAAAAGTTAAATCTGTAATTTGGTCTTGTGTTAATGTTACTGTTTGTGATGTCTCATTTAATACATAATTTTCTAATGTTTTTGATTCTTGTACTGTATATTTTTTATCTATTCTTAGTCTTTTAGTTGTAGCTTCTCCGTTTTCATCTGTAATTAAAGTATCTACTAAGTTGTTATCTTCATCATATACTTTGAACTCTACACCTTTTAATTTTACTTTATTATTATCTTGATCTACTTTTATTACTTTGATTTGACCTTTCTTTAATTCATTTGTAAAAGTAACTGTTTTTATTTGTTCTGCTTCTAATACTACTGTTTGTGGAGTATCATTTAATACATAATTTTCTAAAGTTTCTTTTTCTCTAATTGTTAATTTTGAATAATCTCTTATTGCATATCTTGATGTATATGCCTCTCCGTTTTCATCTGTTGTTATTGTTTCTAAAACTTTTCCGTTTTCATCTAAAACATCAAATTTTACTCCTTGTAATTTCACTTCTTTATTGTCTAAATCAACTTTTATTACTTTAACTTGACCTTTCTTTAATTCATTTTCAATAGTATTTTCTTCTGTTGTATTCCACTTAACTTCAACAGTTGTATCTTCTGCAAGATTATACCATTTTCCTGTATTTTTTTCGATTAGTTTATAATTTCCTGTTCTTAAATTTTTGATGCTTATTTCTCCATTTACATCTGTTGTATATGTTCCAATTACTCTTTGAAATTCCTCTGAATATAAATCAAATTGTACATTTCCTAGTGCAATTTTGTGATTATCTTTATCTACTTTGTATATTTTTAAATTTCCTTTTTTATGATCATTTGTTATATTTTGAGTAGTAGATTTATTATATTCTACATTTACATCAAAAGTAGCTTTATTTATAACATAATTATCATTTGTAGAAATTTCTGTTAGTTTGTAATTATCTTGATATAATCCGCTAAATGTTGCTACACCATTTGAATTTGTAGTAGCATTTGCGACTACAGTTCCATCTGCTTTTGTTAATTGAAATGTTACACCTTGTATTGGTTTTAAAGTATCACTATCTGTTTTGTTTATTTGTATTTTTCCTGTATTAGTTTTTACATTTAATGTGGCTCTACCTACTCCATCTCCAAAAGGATCATAAGTAACCGCATAATTTTGTGTTGCATTAATTCTTGTTTTTTCATAAAATACTGGATAAGTTTTGCATTTTCCCTGAACATTTATAATTGCATTACTTATATCTTTATTCATTGAAGATTTAGGAATTTTTAAATATAAACTTTCACTTCCTGTAAATGAATTTGTTTGAGTTCCACTTCCGTTTGTTATTATAGCTCCTTCAGGTAAATTAGCTGTTGATGTAACTGTATATGAAGCCATATCAACACTACTACTCACATTGAATTTTTGTACCCAGTAATTACCTTCTTCATATAAGCTTCCTGAAGTTCTCATTGTAATTGTTCCATCTGAAGGTGTTTGATTTCCGTATCTTCCTATATTTACTAGATTTACTACTGCATTTGCTATTTTTGTTCCTCTTTCATCTCCACCACGATATCTAGTAGCAGGATCAAAACCATATAAAATACTATATACTGCTTGTTTAGTTGCAACAAATGCATCATATTTGTTTTCAACTCCTAGCTCTGCTGGAGTCTTATATGGATATCCATTTATTATTGTTCTCCAAATTTGAACATTATCTAATACTGCATCTATATCTACTGTGTAACCATCATATTCTCCTACACCTGGATATTCTCTATTTAAGCAGTATGCTGGATACTCAACTCCATCTTTTTGATATGTAACAAAAGTTGTAATTATATAGTACCATCCATTTTTCTCTGCATTCCAATATTGTAAGTGATATCCACAATCTCCTTTATTTTGAAGGTTTGCCTCACTTATTTCTGTTGCAAATGAAAATCCGCTAAATGTAGAACACAATGTTAAAATTAATAATAACATTGCTATTACTTTTTTTCCTTTTACTTTTATCATATTATCTCTTTCCTTTCCCATCAAAAAAAGCACCTGTAAAAGTGCCTTTTAAAATAATATTAATT
>JBJEFS010000176.1:12208-21644 GCA_051874325.1 Anaeroplasma sp. | reverse complement strand
TTTATATTAAATAACATTCTGTTGTTATATATTGTCCATTTCTATAGTAATCTTGTGCATATATTCTTATAGTTCCAAATTTCCAAGCTATTTTATCTTTCACTCTTTTTTCTGTAAATGTAAATTGTGTTGTAATTTCTGTAATTGAACTATCTACGACAATTTCATATCCATAAAGTTTCATATCTTCTGAAGGATTGCTATTAATTATATTTCTTATTTCAGCAATTTTCTTTTCATTTATTTTATATTCTTCAGTAGGTGCTGTATTTTCTTCTACTAATACCTTTTCTTGTGGTATTTCTTTATTTATAGCAGAATCTTTATTATTATTTTCAATTTCATTTTGTTTTACTATAGCTGTATTTACTTCATCTACAACTTGATTATTATTTTCTCGAACTATATTTTTTTGATTATTTGCTTCTTTCTTTATTGTATTTGTTTCACTATATGTAGCAACTTCTGAATTTTCTTGTTTACTATTATTCACTTCATCTTCTATTATAGAATTATTTTCTATTTCTTTTGCTTCATTAGTATCTACAATATTTAAGACTTCCTGTTTTTCTTCAATTATAGAATTCTCACTTTGAACATTTTCAAAATCTGCTATAGATAAATCTTGTTCTGATTCTTGTTCTACATTTTGTCCCATATAATATAAATTTACAAAGTTTCCTATTAAAATTATTAAAACTATAATTATTTTTTTCATAACGATCATCTCCTACTATCATTATAAAACCTTAATAGCAAGATTCCAAAACCCTTTTAGAAAATTTTAATAAAATTTATTGTCCATAATTCATTCCATCCATAGATTCTACCGCTTGAACACATAGTCTTTTATCTTTTTGACCTGCAACACAAGTAATTAGAGTGATCCTATTATCTTCAGTTGCACCTAGATAACTCCAGTCCTCTTCATTTATTATTTTCTTTGTTGTTACTACATATCTTTTAGTTCCATAGTTTGTTTGATAATAAATTTCACTACCTATTTTTATATTCTTTAAATTTTTAAAGAAATCCCCATTACTTCCTGAATTATGAGAAGCTAACCCTACATTTCCTTCATAAATACTGGTTGATGGGAAGTGTCCTATTGTTTCAGATAAAGTAGTTAATTCTATACTTTCTCTTATTGGTGCATTATCAAGTAAAATATCAGGAATTGTCAAAGTTCCTATTTCATCATCATAATGAATAATATCTTGTTCTATATTTTCGAGTGATGTAGCTTCTAATTCTTCATTATCTCCAACTTCAATACTTTCTGCATCTTTGTTAGCTTTATAAATTGGATATTTATATGTAAAAAAAATAACTCCTGTAAGAGCTATAATTGCAATTATAACAACTACTATTATAAATTTATTTTCTTTTTTCATTTACAAGTCCTCCTATATTCTAACTTCAACAATATATTTTTCCTTTTCATTGCCATTTACTAGCATTTTTATAGTTGTTCCATTCTTACTTACAGTTATCATTTTTCCTTTCAATTTTTTTGTTAAATTCTTAGATAACTCTAATTTGTATTTATTAGTTGTTTCAAATAAACTAAACCTATCTAACTTTATCTTTCCAGCTTTTGTAGCTCTTACTTTTCCTACTTTTTTATATTCTCCATCTTTATAGTTATAAACTGTTACATTTCTTGTTAAGAAGAACACTATTACTAAAATAATTCCTGTTGTCCCTCCAACTACTGGCAATACATTATTCTCTTGTTTTTCTTCTACTACTTCAGGCTCTTCTTTTTCATATTTTACAACATAGGTAATTGGATGTTCTTCAGTCTTAGTTGCTGTTCCAAAATATTCAGCTGTTACTGTATATGTATTAGGATAATCCACTCTTTGCTTAGTAGCATAATAACATTTAGCAGTATATGTATTAGCAACCTCATATTCTCCAATCATTTTTGTAGATTCTACTTCCCATTCAACATTTAGAAGATCCAATGTTAATCCATTTTTTATTGTTTGTTTCGGTATAAAATCCAAATCATTCTTTTCTAAGTTAGTATAATTTATTGTTTCTTCAATTAAATCCTCTCTAAAGCCATTGTAGTTTGTCTTGATTTTTAAAGTATTAGGATTCAAAATATATTCTCCTATATATCCATCTTCTTCATATTTGATTGTATTTTCTAATTGTTCAATAATTTTATCTTTGTTATTTGTTTTTGATAATATAGTTCTACTTGTATTTATATCTATAGTTTCTGATGTATTTCCTCCTTCAGCACTATAATTTACATACTTGTATATGTTTCCATCAACTTCTATTTCTTCTGATAACATTTCTAAAAATATATCTTTCTCTGATTCCATAACTTGATATGTTTTATAACAATTTAACTCATCTTCAGTAATTTTAGTTTCTTCCATTGTTACTGCAAAACAATTTACTGTTGTAAGTAAAGTACAGAAACTACAAACTGCTAATATTTTTTTAAACCACTTCATTTTAACCTCCTAAAATTTCAATATTCCTATTTTATTTGCTATATAAGTTGCTCCAATGGAGCATAAAATTAGTATTCCTATATAAAACAATACATGAAATATTCTTATCATTATTTCAAATAAAAAAAGTAGTATTTTAATAAACGATTTTTGTTCATTAACTACTACTTCTTCATCATATTTTTGTCTGACTTTTTGCTTTTTTAAATATTCTTTATAAATATTTTTACTCACTTTTTACCTCTTTTCAAAAAGTTAAATATACTATTTTTTTCTATTACTTCTATTTTATTTGATTTCTCTGCAATATAATCTTTAAAAATTTCGTGATAAATCTCTGTATTTACATTATCATTAAAAGTATCTGAAGTATATTCTGAAAAGAATATATTTTTCACTATTCCTCTTAATGTTCTTTTAAATTTAGCCTTTTCTTCATCACTAGAAAAATTGAATATATAATTTACTTCAGGAATCTTCTCTAATAAACTTAAAACTCTAAATGTTTCATCTGTTTCCCATGCCTTTGTTCCTCCTACTATTATCTTAACTTCTTTTGATAAGAAATTGTCTAGTGTGTTTTCATTTAAAGTTCCATAATCATAAATATAAAAATCATAACCGTATTGCATTGCATCAATTTTATTGGTATTACTATAAAGATCAATTCCTTTATACGAGTACATATTGTCTTTTTTAGTTACTCCTTCTAATGTTTCAATATTTTTTATTTCATCTTTATCTGTACTGCAAATATAACAGGCATTCATATTTAAACTCTTTAAAAACATTGTAATTAAAATAGCTTGTGTCGTAACTCCTATATGCTTTTCTGTTCCTGCTACTGCTATATTTACAAACTGTTTTAAAGTCTTATATTCCTTCTTTACAATTACTTTGTTTTTCTTTGTTTCTTCAACCTTTTGTCTAAACCTTATAGCATCTTTATATTGGCATCCTTCAGCACTTAAACAATTTCTAAATTGTTCCTTCTGTTCATAGTAAGTTTTTGCATTTACAAAATTGTAGATTCCTTCATTAAATAGTTTTGAAAGTAGTCTATCTCCTTCTTCATGACCTAAAGCAACTACAATAACTCTAATATTATACATACTTTTTATTGCTACAATAGATTGTATGATTTCCTCTTCACTTTCTTTTGTTGAATCAACATCTATAATTATTTGTTTATAATTATTTAAGTTTTTCAGTTCTTGAATTGCAAATCTTTTTAAGCTATCAACTCCTGTTAATACTTGTGGTGTTTCAAATCCGTTTTCTTTGCATACTTCGTAAATTAGTTTTTCATTTTCTCTAGTAATTGCTAAAATCAACCTTATCCCTCCTTTGCAACAAAAAAGACTATCATTTCTGATAATCCTTCTTTAATCTTATAATTTATTATAAAAATCCATAATTCCAATTAAATATTGCCCTAAACTAGAATTTTCCTGTTTATCTCTTTTTATTCCATTAGTCATTTCATTTAATATTGCTAAATTTCTTTCAGTTATTATTGTTGGTATATAGTGTTTTTCTAGTATTCCTTTTATTGATTCAGGCTTTGGTAATTCTTGACTATTGGTTTGTTGCATTATATATATTAATTCATGTTGAGCTTTTTCACCATTATCAAATCTCATACTATAAAGATATATTGCTTTTGCTAATTCCCATTCTTGTCTTTCTATATAATAATATCCTAAATTTCTATAAAATCTTGCCATATCAAGTGGATTATATATCTTCTGTATTGTTTCTAAAGTAGCCTTTTTGTATTCTTCTAACTTTCCTTCCATTTTATATATTTCTACTTCTTCAAAAATCGCTTCTGTATTATATGGATTCCATTTTAATGCTTGTTTTAGCATTTCTCTTGCTTTGCTAAAATTCTTCTTTTCAACTGCAATTGATCCTAAATAAGTATAACCTATTGAAAAATCAGTTCCTGTTTCTTTAAATTCTCTTCCTTTTTCATCATTTAATATTAACATATATTCAATTGGATTTCGTGGTGTAAAATATTTATAAACTCTATCATCTTTAAACATTACTTTAGAAATATCTACAAATTTATTTAACTCTGTTTCAGCATTATTTAAATCTCTATTTTTTAGATATTTTATTCCATTATCTAAATGACTTGTAACATCATTTTCTATTGCATTATTAAGCTCTTGTAATTTTTCTTCATCTAAATTTCTTGTAAATAATCTGCCGATTTCCTTGATTATTTCATGAGCCATTGGATGTTTCTTGTATTTTTCAGCTTGGCTTTTTAAATACTTAATATTTTCTTCTTTATTATCTGTTAAGTTTGAATGTATTTCATTTACTATCTCTTCATAACTTTTTTCTTTTTTATTAAATAAACCCATATATAATTCCACCTTTTTATGTTTCATTGATATTTGAATATTATCATATTTTTTCCTATTTTACAACAATTTACACTTCATTTCCCCAACAATCCCAACCATCTACTGTTTGTCTTGCAAATAATTCTATTCTAGGCATATCTCCTACGAGTTCAACTATTTTATCTCTTACTATTGCTGGTTTCTTGCTATGTTCTTCTATATGAGTATCAATTATTTGTGATACCTTATTGGATTTTCTTTTTATTGTTCCCTTTGTTCCAATTAAGCACAGTTCTGAATTTGCTCTAGTCCAATGTCCTAATCCGAAAAACCATGTATCACTAACTTTATTTCTTTTTACCCAATTAAATCCACAAGTTTTGTACTTAAATCCCCATTCTTTCATAACTTTTAGTCCATCTAATAAACAAGGAAAAGTTACCCATAAGAAAAGGATACAATCTTTTTCTGATATATTCTTGATTGTATCCTTCATATTAACTATTTCTTCAACTTTCATTGTCTTATAATGTTTTTCTGCTGTTCCCATTCCATCTCTCCATGTATTATAATGCCATGGAGGATCTGCATAAATTATATTATATTTATTTTCCGTATTATTTATATCTACTATCAATTAAACCTCCTTACTTCCAAATAAATATTCTCTAGGATTTAGAAAATCTCCACTTTGTGATTTTCTAATTTCAAAATGTAAATGTGAACCTGTGCTATATCCAGGATTCGGATCACGATTAGGATCTCCTCCTTGAATTCCAACAACAGTCCCTTGCTGTATTTCTTGTCCTTCTATTACATCAATCCTAGCCAAATGTGCATAGAAGGTATAATAAATTGTTCTATTCTCAGTACTATGTTTTATTTCTACACAATTTCCATATCCTTGTTGTACTCCTGCAAATACAATAGTTCCTTTTTCAACTGCTGTAATATTTGAGTGCCAAGCTCCTGCTAAGTCTATTCCTGTATGAAAACTCTGCTTTCCAGTTACAGGATGAATTCTTGTTCCAAATTCACTTGTAACAGTTGCATTCTGAACAGGCATAGGAAATGTTCCATTATATTCTAAATCTTCAATAGTTACAGTAGGAGCATAAGTGTCGTGCATTTCAACTAATGAATAATAAGAACTATCTGTAGCTTGTCCATCATCTCCAAATCCAAAGAAACTTTTTATTTTATCTATTGTTGATGTTAAAGCAAATAGTGGTATCATTATTATAAATGTAAATACCACTATTCCTATTATTATTCCTATAATTAATCTTTGTCTTTTTTCTTCATCTGTTATTTGACTTATTACTACTTTTGCGATTAATTTTGCTGTAGCAGGATCTAAAGCCATTACCTACCACCACCTTTACCAAAATACTCAAACTCAATAGGAAATATATCAAACCTAACAAATATTCTGTTTGAGCCTATGATAAATAAAGCTAAACCTCTTTTCTTTTTATATAAAAACTCTGATTGTCCCTCACTTAACTTAAATAGCTCTGTTGTTTCTTCTAAATTCACTCCATCAGTTCCCATCAATATTTTATATGTAGCCATATCAAGTATAGCTTGTCCATACATTTTTATTGAATCATCAAGAAAATCTACAATAGAATGTGAAATTATAACTAAACTTCCTTCATATTTTCTACATCTCTTTGCTACATTTCTTAAAAATATTGTTGTTTCAGGGACTCTCGGATCAATTAACAAATAAGCTTCATCACAAACTAGCATTGTCTTTTCTTCTTTATCTCTACTCATTATCTCCCAACAATAAGTTAGAATATTAAAGTATTGAGCTCTTTTTACTTTGTCATCTGCATTTTGTAAATTAAAGGTATCAAAACATACGATTTTTGCATTATCATCTATTGAAGTATAACCATTAAATAAGCCTTTTTCAGCACCAATACTAATACCTCTTAATAAACTTCTTAATGTTTCATATATTTTTTGTTTTTCCTCATCAATTTCATTACTTGCTTTCTCTCCTAAAAGATTATATAAATCTGTCATAATAGGAAATTTATTATTTGGTATTCCTGAAATATCTGTATTCCAATCAATATTAAATCTGTTATATAATTCTTCTAATACTTCCTCTAATCGAGCTATATGTATTGAATCAAGTTCAGGATATAACAATTTAAAAAATGTTCTTAAGGTTTGAAAATGTAGAGCCATTGCTCCCATTCCTTTTCTTTTATATTCAACTTCATCTTCTTCATCATCTAAAGGAACTTTTTTAATTTGTAGTGGATTTATTATTCCCCCTTTACCACTCCCTACATCTATCCATTTTTCTCCTAGTTTTTCAACCATTTCTTTTTCTTCTCTTTCAGGATCTATCAAAATTACTTTAGTATTAGTCATATATTCATTCAATATTAAGTGCTTAGCAACTGTAGATTTTCCAACTCCTGCTGTACCCATAATTACAAAATTTGAGTTTGTTCTATCTCCTCCTCTTTTCCAAGGATCAAGTATTACAATTCCTCCCTTTGTATCTCTAGCAAAATAATATTTATTTCCATCATTAAATCCTGAACTTGAAAAAGGTAGTCCTCCAATCCATGTACTCTCTAGCATATTTCTATCTGCAATACTTTTTACAACTGGATCTGTAATAGAAAAAGGCGACATTAACTTCAATGAGTTTTTACTCAAATTCGTTAATAATCGCCCTTTCATTTGCATTGATGTAAGCCTTGTCAAAACTGCCTTAGACCTTTGTTTTAACTCTTCTTCATCTTCTGCAATTACCATTATTGCTATTGTTACATATACTACTGTTTCTCCGTTTAAATCTACCTTTTCAATTAAATCTCTTGCATCTTGTATTTCTCTTTCTGTTCTTTGTCTTAATATTTCATCTGTTATTCCTTCATATTGTGATTCATTTTGTTTTATTCCCCTGCTTATGTTTTGCATTAATGTATCTTTTTCTGTTGGAGAAATATTTAAGCAACATACTGTATTTGGTATATTTGCAATACTTTCAAGCCATCCTACTCTCACTTTTTGAGGATATTTTGTTATTACATATACTCTTCCTAAATAATCTCCTACTCTTATATAATTCTTCTTATATTCTATTCCACCTATTGGACTTAAAATATTAAGTAATGTTCTATTTTCCATTATTCCATCAATTTCTTTTTTCTTCAAATAAACTATCCCTCCTTATTTGCAACAAAAAAAGACTATCATTTTACTGATAATCTTTTAATCTAATACAGCTATTAATTTGTATTTACAGTATTTATAAAATAAATTTTTCATGTTTTCTTGACTTTATTACTATAATTAGAGTATAATAAAAATAGGAAATGACAAATCCACAAACGTGGTTTTGCCGATATAAAGATTTAATAAACCATTAGCTCGGCTAAGCAGAATGGTTTATTTTTTTTATTTATGTAGTTGCTTATCAACCCAGTTCTTATACAGAACTGCTGTCAAGGCAACGTTTAATGTTAAAGATAACATTAAGGATAATATAAAAAATAGTATCACTTTAACCATAAACATCACCACCCTTCCTACGAAAATTCGTAAAATGGTGGCAAAACCACATCTGCTAATTATCATTTCCTATGCGTATATTTTACAATATTATTTAATATCTGTCTATAATGTTTATTAATTTTGTCAAAATATTGACTGTTTCTAGTTTAGATTATATCACTTTATTATACAAATCATTTCAGCATTACAACTCTATCTTCAATATCAGAATCTTCTCTATATGCATAATTCATATTTAAAAAACTATTACATAACTGTATTAATGAAGCTTCATCTAATATCTCTGTTTTTATATCGCATCTTTCAAACTTATTACTTAATTCCATACACCTCTTTAATAAGTCTTTCTCGCAATTGTCTGTTCTTTTAGAATTAATCATTATAAAGCTTTGTCTTTCAACTATTTCTCCATTTAAAGACATTCTTTGAACTTCTTTCAAGTGTGTTTTTAATAATCTTTTTTGAATTGCATTATCGGTTGTACTTATTATCTCTGACAAATATTCTTGCAACGGAGAAATATCAACTGCTCTTGCAATATTAAAATACTTGATATCTTCTTGTTCTGAAGATAGTTCAGCTGATAAATCATTTATTAAATTTTCTTTTTCTCTATCTGTTAAAAGTTGTGTATTTATTGAATATATCTTTATTCCTGCAATTACATTTCCATCTCGTGTATAAATATAATTATTTCTAATATCTAATATACCAACTTCTTCATTACAAGTTTTTTCTTTATCCTTTTTATTAAATAGACTAAACAATATCATCCCTCCATTTATTGTAATATTTATATCTATATTGTTTTTGAATTTTACTAAACTCAATCATGTATTTTATCTGACTTACAACACATAAGTTATTATCATCTTTTGTAGTTGCTATTATTGTTCCTGCTACTCCTATGAATTCAATTACAACTGGTAGCAAAAAATTATCTTTTAATTTATAAACTATAAAACTAATCGGTAGTAAAGCAACTAAAACAATTACTGTTGATATAAGTTCTTTTATTCCATAACCTTTAAAAAATTCTAATCTAGTCTT
>JBJEFS010000176.1:0-12108 GCA_051874325.1 Anaeroplasma sp. | reverse complement strand
CTGTTGATATAAGTTCTTTTATTCCATAACCTTTAAAAAATTCTAATCTAGTCTTTACATTAGTTGGTATATATAGCTTATATTCATTATCATGTTCATTCATTCAAATCCTCCTCATTTCAATGTTTGTGGAGTTTACCAACCTCCACCACCACCTCCTCCTGAGCCACCTCCTGAGAAATGATCAGGTACAGTTGTATATCCATAATAATTTTGAACTAATGCTAAAATTACAAATATTAATTCTGCAATAATTCCAAAAACTATGGTGTTTTTTATTTTCTTTTTATATGTCCCTTGAGCATCTTCATCATATATCATCTTTGTTAAACAAAATATCACTCGAAATGTAACTCCAAGTGGTATTATCACAACTCTCAATAAACTTATTATTTCATTTAGTGTTTCCATACTTATCCTTTCTTTAATTGACTAAACTTTCTTTTTATTTGACTAGACAATTCCATTGTCTTACTTGTAGTAACTATTACATTACTAATACCTCCTGTTCCTCCACCAAGCATAAACTCTTGTATGAATTTAGGAGTTTTTATCGCCATTATAATTGCTGCAATACCAAATAACATTTTTACATTTAGAATTAATATTATTGCTATCTTGCATAATATAATTTGCACTAAAACTGTTAGCACACTTTTAAATAATTTCTCTGAATAGGATTTAAAAACTCCTCCATCAGGATTTACTAGCCCAACACAAGCTAAAGGAAATCCTAATTTTAATACAAACATTTCTAAACTTCTCATAAGAAATTGTATGTATAAAACAAATAACAATATCATTGCTATTAGAGCTACTATTGCTGTAAATAACCCTGTTGTTGCTATATTTGCAATAGCTGTTGTTAAAGATACATTATCGGTAAAGTTCATCGCAGTCAGTATTGAATTTCCAAATGAAGTAGCAACTTGAATAACCCAGTCATATAATACTGAAAAACTAACTGCTACTACTATTGCTCTTATAAAATAAACAATGTATGTAAGTGGTGGAGTATCTGATTCTCCATCAGTCCACATTACATACATATCAAAACCCTTTTTCAAAAATTTTAACACTATCAAAGAAATTGATAAGCTTAAAATTAGTGCTTTTAAATTAGAAAAACTTATTACACTACTTCCAAAGTTTGTACTTAAATAGTTTTCCGAATTAAAACACATATCAATTAAGCCATTAAAAGCTGAATTTATAACATTATCTGCTCCACCAATTATACTGGTTATTAGTCCAGTTAAAATTGATTCCAAAAAATGTACCTCCTATTATCTATAATATCCTATGATTAAGTTAATTAATCCACTTGCAACAACTACACCTACACAACAAATTATTGCTATTTTAATTCTATTGTCCCATCTCTTTCCGTCCATATCATCACTAGATGATTTTCTTAATAAATAGTATCCCACTAATAAAATTGTTAATGTTGGAGCTAAAATTAATAACCAATTAGTTAAATCTGTTATTAAATTTTGTGTACCTGTTGCAATTTTGCTGTCTTGCACTCCTGCAAAACAAGTACTTGTGCAACATAAAAGACTTGTTATAACAAGTCCTGCTTTTCCTATTTTTCTTGTATATTTTTTTATTTTTTCTTTTATCTTTTCTTTTATCTTTTCTCTCATACATAAATTCTCCTATCTATATAAATTCCATATTCCCCATAGTTTTATATCTTCAATTTCTTTTTGTTCTCTTGCTTGTTCTCGTTCTAATCTTAGTTGCCTATTTTCTTCTTGATTTCCCATTCCAAATAATTTATTAAACCTCCACTTAGAAATATCAGGCAATTTTGTTATTATAGGATATAATCCTGCTTGAATGACTAAAACATAAGGTCTTTCTATTCTTAAAATTTCATCTTCTATCTATATAAATTCCATATTCCCCATAGTTTTATATCTTCAATTTCTTTTTGTTCTCTTGCTTGTTCTCGTTCTAATCTTAGTTGCCTATTTTCTTCTTGATTTCCCATTCCAAATAATTTATTAAACCTCCACTTAGAAATATCAGGCAATTTTGTTATTATAGGATATAATCCTGCTTGAATGACTAAAACATAAGGTCTTTCTATTCTTAAAATTTCATCTTCTGTCAGTAATGCTCTGCTTATTAAATTCATTGATTCTGAATTACTACCACTTTGATATTTTGTATAGCTACTAGATCTGCTATAACTAGAAGTAGTATAAGTTCCTAATTTTTTTGAAATTATACTTGCTGTTTCATTACTTGCTGTTTTTAAATATATCCAAGTTTGGCAGTTATCTCTAATATTTTCTGCGACTTCTTTTCCATACTTGTTATCCAATTGTGAAAAAGATTGAAGAAATAAATTAAATCTTATTTTTCTCCCTCCTGCTACAGTAAGCATATTGCTAAAAGCAGGTATTGTTGTAAAATTTCCAAACTCATCTAATATGTAATTTACTCTTGTTTTTAATTCTCCGCCTCGTTCATCTGCACTTTCTACAAGTGATACATAATTTTGATAAACAAATAAACTTGCTAAAGAATAATAAGTCGTTTTTTCATCAGGAAGAATAATATAAGTAACTGTTTTTTCTTCTCCTGCTTGTTTTAAACTAAAATCACTTTTGCAAGTCATTCCATATATGCTTTTACTTGTAAATAATCTTAATGTTGTTAAAGCAGATGTAAAAAAAGAGCCTCTAGTTTTTTCAGGTGCAATCCTTGCAATATTAAATATTGTACTTGAAGGATGATCAGGTGGTAAATTTTCAATATATTTATTTATCGGCATTGTCTGTCCAACTGTTCTACACATTTCTGAAATAAAAGAATACACATTTGTTAAATTTTGATATTCAGGATGCTCTTTATTGTCAAAAACAACACTCATTATTGCTCCTGCAATAACTGACATCTCTCCATCTCTCCATATTTTTTCCATTTTTGTATCTTCATTTCCTACTAAGCTTTGAGTAATATCCCAAGTGTACTCTTCAGCTTTTCTAAAATCTCCGTTATTTACTGCATCTATAACAGGTTGTAAAAAATTATATCTTGTACTTTTTGTTGGATTTTTAAAATCTAAGGTTATTATTTTATAACCTTGTTTTTTCAAAAACTCTGAAGTGTAATGATAAATTTCAGCTTTAGGATCTGAAATAATCATACTCTCTCCTGCTAATCCTAAGTTTCCAACTGTCTGTAATACTATACTTCTTGTTTTACCACTTCTTGTAGCTCCTACAACTATACTATGAATATTATCATCAATGTAATAAATCCTTTCTTGCTTTTTGTTCTTTTCGTATCCTACAATAATTCCACCTGAATTGAATTCCTCTGTATTTTCCTTTGATAGTGAATTACATTTAAAAAATTTTTTAAATTCTTTTTTACTCAGCCATCTTGCTGTTCCATGTTGCCCTTGCCCCATCTCTTCTGGAGTCTTTAATTTATCTGTTATATTTACTACTCCACTTTCAAAAACATTTTTACTTCCAAATCCGAAAAGAATTATAATTGTTGTTTCAATTAGCATATAGATAAGAAAAAATAGCAATAAAATCTGTTTATTTACTACTATTTGCGAAAATTCTATATTAGAAAGTTTTGAATGAATTATTGTACTAAAAACAATACTAACAGGAATATTTAATATAGATAAAAAAGCTATTATTCCGATTTTTCTTTTTCTCATTCTAATTCTTCTCCTTCTTCCATTTGATTTTCTTGTTCTAATTGAAATTTTTTAGTATATTCTTCTATTTGCTCTTTGGTTAAATCTTTAAAATCCTGATTTTTCTTATCATTACCTGTAACAATAAAAGTTCCCCTTATATTTAAACCATCAAGAGTTCTGTTTATTGGTAGTAATTTTTTATAAGCTTCCTCATCAAAAACTATTAAAACATCTTTATATTTAATAACATCTATATATTCATTACCTACAATTTTTCTTAATGTTTCAAGTCTGTTTGGAATTCTTTTTAATTCAGGATTTTTTTCATTTTCTATTATAAGAACATACATATTCTGCTTTTCAATTACTACCACCTCCTACATTTCCATATCTTCTAATTCTTCTAAGCTATAATGCATTTCCATTGCATATTGTTTTTTGGCACTTTCATTTAATTCATAATGATGTGTAATATCATTTTCATGTTCTTTTCTTTGAAACTGTTTGATTAATTCAGCCAAAGATAAAGACATACTCCTATATTGAATATGCCTTTCGTATTTTTTTACACCTTTAATTTTTGCTTTATATTTTTCTTTAAAATATGTTTCCATATTTTCTTTTAAATACTTTTCATTATGCAATTTTCTATCTCTGCATTTATAACCTTCTGAAGTTGTATATGTAATATTTTTTCTTTCTTTAGTCCATGTAACTTTATATCCCATTTCGTTCATCACTTTAAAAAATTCAAATTTATTATTTGATTTTTCCATAGCAATATCAATACTTTTTTCTAACTTTTCTTTCCAACTAATCCCCTTTTGTTTTGCTTTATATTCATTAATTCTTATATCATCTATATTTGATTTTTCCCTTGTTATAGATAATCCTTGCTCTAGGCATAACTTATTAGAATATGATTTTAAGCTTTCTAGATCTTTATTAGAAAATTGTATCTTTTTACCTGTTTCAAAATTTACTGTATTCACAACAAAGTGTGAATGTATGTGTTCCTTATCTTGATGAGTTGCTACAACAACTTGATAACCTTTAAAATATTTTTCTGCTATTTTCATTGCTATTTCGTGTGCTGTTTCATAACTTAGCTCATCATTTGGACAAAATGCTTGAACAAAATGTAATTTTTCTCTACCTTTTGTTTTACCATATATATTTTTTATAGCCATCATTTCTTCATAAGCATTTTCTGCCATGCAATCTTTTCCTGAAATAAACTTATTATTAGTTTTTTCTTCTTTGCAAACATAATTTAAAGTTTTCTTTAATCCGACCTTATTATTAATGAATTTAATGATTGCCATATTTTACTTAACTCCTTTTTTACTCCTTCCAATTCAACACAAGTTATAACTCTTCCATTTGCTAGTTTTGTTAATTGATTTACATTATTTCCTAGCTTTCTTAATTGAATTACTAATTTATCAAGATCATTGATAACTACAATTTCTTTTTTAGTAGCACTTTTAATTAGATACTCTGAAATTGTTGTATTAGCTTTTAAACTATTGTTTATAATCTTTGTTTTTTCTTCAGGAGTTAATCTAATTTCAATTCTTTCAGTTTTCCTCAATTACTCTCCTCTCCACCTAAAAATTTTTATGAAGGGTTTGGGGACACCTCCCCTTAAATAAGAAAAGTTATACTTTTCGTTCTATTTGTACTTACAAATAGGAATCTTGCTTAACTTATCGCTTGGCTACTAAAGTATTCATCTAGTAATTTGATTACTAAATCTGTAAATTCTTTATTGTTTTTAAATCTATCTTTGTAGATTTTCATTGCTCTTTTTTCTATTTTTCCTGTAAATTTTTCTACTTTGACTTTCTCATTTTTTAAGATTTTAAGCAAGTTTTCATAACTAATATTGTTTTTCTTTAATCTAACTTTCTGTGCTTGTGCAACAGTTATTTTAATTTGTTCATCTTCAATAACTTGATTAACAATTTCTTGTTCTTCTTTATTTAAGTATGATATTTCTACTCCTGCTTTTATAGGTATTTGCTCTATATTTACTTTTTCCTGTAAAGGCTTAATTAGTTCCGTTAGTCTTATATAGTTATAAATTTGTGATTTTCCTTCTTCATTCCACTCGGTGGAATTATCGTAAAATTCGTTCATATTACTATTGTTTTGCCTATTTTTTATGATGTTGTTTCTTTGTTTATAGGCATAGCCTTTTTCAACAGGTAGTATTTTTTCCCTATTGTTTAAGTTTGTATCCAACATTATTAATGTTGCTTTTTCATCATCACAATCCACAATTTGAGATGGAATTGTGGAAAAGCCCAGCTCTTTTGCACATTCTACTCTATTATGTCCTGATATAATTTCGTATTTATCGTTTTCTATTTTTCTAACTATAATAGGCACTAAAATTCCATTTTCTTTTATGCTTTCTTTCATTTCTTCTTTTTTATTTTTATCATACATTGAAAAAGGTTGCCCTTTTCTAAAGGCAACCAACTTACTTATTTCTATATTAGTTATATTTTTATTTTCTTCCCTTCTGTTTTTTTCAGGTACTTTATCAACTACAAATTTTGATCTTATTTCATTAATACTATTCAACTTTACATCTCCATTTCTTCCTCATATTCTAATTCTTTATTAAATTTTTCTATTTTATTTATGGCTTCAAATAAATCTGTATTTTTGTCTATTTCTATATATGGTATTTTATCTTTTAAATTATTGTATATTAAAAAAGATCCATTATTAGGATCTAAAACTACTGCATAATATGATATATTTTTATTTTTTAAATCTTGACTGGTTTCTTTCCATACAAATTCATCATCTTCAGTTATTCCTGTTTTTGAAAAATAAATCATATCATTTATTCTCTTTAATATTGTTGGATTTCTAAATATATTATCTTCAGGTAATTCAGAATAATTATTTACAATATAATTATATAAATAACTATCATCCGAAAAAGCTTTTAACATATCTAATTTATTACTTTCTATGAATAATCTTATATTTTTCAACTCACCCCTCCTTTGTATAAAAAAGAGTTAGATATCACTCTAACCCTTAACTTACACATTCTACTATTAAATTAACTCCATCTTTGAATCCTTGCTTGTAATATTTTTCTAAACTAGCACAATATCTTTTTGAAACATCTTCAAGTGCATAATCAAGCATTTCTTCTATTTTATTTCTTAGTCTATCTTCTTTAACTTGCTCTATCAATTTTCTTAATTTATCTTCGTTTCCATCTCGTTCTATTTCTAAAATTACATTTCTTTCTTCATCGGAAACATTTGCAAGTACTCTTTGTTCTCTGTCAAAGAAAATAGATTCTAATATTGTTTCTTCTTCCATAGTCTTTACCTCCTGTCTAAGATTATACTATGGTGTTTTTATATATCCAAACCCTTTTAAAAAAGATTTTAAAATTCCATATCATCTTCTTCAGCTATTTCTTTATTTTCTAATTTATAATTTAGTTCTTTTATCTCATTTTTTAGTTTAGTATTTTCTTCTACCAATAATGCTTTTTCTAATAAATTTATATCTTCATTTTTGAATTCTTTATCTAGTTTTTTGGTTTTATTCATACTTATATAACTTGCTTCTGTAACAATAATATGATCTAAAAGTTCAATATTAAATGTTTTTAATAATTTATTAGTAATATTAGTTATATGTATATCTTCTTTACTAGGATTTAGCGAATTTGAAGGATGATTGTGTACTAAAATAACTCTATCGCTTGTGCTCATTAATGCAGTTCTTATTATATTTTTCGTATCTACTAAAATTCCACAACTTGATCCAACACCTAAAAGACTTATCTTTCTAATATTATTGCTTTTATCTAAACCTATAAATATCAAATGCTCTTGAATTGCATCTTTTATTTCTTGAACTTCCTCTAACTCATAAATATCGTTTGTATTATTTACTTTTATATCCTTCATAATTTCCTTTTTTGGTTTTTTATCTATTTCTAACTCTATACTCATTATTCCTCCCAATTAAAACTCCATATCATCTTCTTCAACTTCTTCTATTTCAACAACTTCAATACTTCTATCTTTCAAATCTTGTTTTATTTCTTCTATTTGTTCTTCACTAACAGATTTGAAACCTGCATTTTCAAAGTCATCTCCTACAACAAAACAATTTCCTGCAATATAATCATATCCAAAGTCAAGATTTGGTTTTTGATTGAGAATCTTTCCTTCTTCATTACAAACTAATAATAAATCTTCTTTATAAGGCACTACTTCAATTAAGCCTCCAACTAACTTTTGCTTAGCTTCTAATGTATCATCAATTTCCATTACTATTGGATCTTTTCCTACTTGTTTGTATATAACTTTTAACTTTTTTTCTGTTTCTTCTTCCATATCATACATTTCTATTATTTCTTGTAGTGAATATTTATTTAAATCTACACTTTCACTTTTATCTATATAACCGTCATCTAATAATTCAACATATCCACTCATTTCAGCATCTCTACCATAACTCTCAAAATCAAAATATCCTTCAATTCCATGTTGTTGTAACACTTCTAACAATCCTGTATCTTCAGCAAATCTATATCCATATTTTTCTTCTGCTGACATAGTCCAACTATCTATTTGATAAGAATAATAAGGTAGCTCATCTTCTTGAATAATTATATTCATTAATTCTTCAATGCTTAAATCTCCTTCTGAATTTGCATATCCTTCTATTGCTTCCATATTATAAATATTTTCTGATACTTTTGCTAATAAATTAAGCATCTTTATGCTCTCATATTCATTAACTTTATATGGTAAATCTGTTTCAAAATCATTTATCATATATTCTTCGTATTCATCATTAAGTCCAACTACTTCTTTTAAGAATTCATCAATTTCTTCTTTTTCTTTTGGTAATTCTAGCCATCCTCCTTTTAATTCTCCTTCATTATATTTTCCTAAATTACCAACCCATATATTAAGCATATTTTCTCTCCTTCCTTATAAAAAAAGAGCTAGTAATTTTATGTTTTACTAACTCTCCTCTTATATTTTTACTAAAACTTCCTTCATTAGAATTTCATCCACTAAACCATCAATCATTTGTTGATATTTCGCTATAACATACATTTCACTTGTTTTAGGTTCTTTATATTCTGTTTTTATTTCGTTTTCTAATTTTTCTTTTAATTTTAAAATATATTGTTCTCTTTCAAATATTTTCGTGTTTAGTTCTCCTGTTAATTCTAATTCTTGTTTTCTGTATGGATAATTTTTTTCCATATTACTTAAAATCATCTGCCCATATTTTCCAAAAATCATTGTTTTCTACCTTCTTTCATTTATATTATACTTTACCAATATCAGGTTCTCCAAACCCAAAAAGAAAAGAGATACAAAGTTTTTCTCTGCATCTCTACAATTATTTCATTATACATATTATACCACTTATTTTTAGCTTTTCAAGGTGGTCTTTTTTTTGTACTCTTTTTTGTGTGTACTTTTTTTGTTACTATTTTAGTTAAACTTTTTTATCCTTAGATTTTAATTTTGATATCTCCATATTATCTTCCAACTCATTTAATCGTTCAAATTCATTTATCAATGTATTTATTGGAATATTCAAATCTAATACAGGTTTTAGCATATTTTCTAATTCAGTTATTTTTTTATCCTTTTCTTTTAGTTGATATTCAAGTTGTTTAGTATATTCATCAATACTATCTTCATTTATAAAGTACATCTTTTCCTTTTCAAACTTTATTCCATTTATTTCACAACTCTTGTCCCAATTAGGATTTTGATATTGCTTACTTTCCTCATTAAAATTTATTCTATGTTGTAATAATAATGTTCTTAGTAAAAACTCTGTATCGTGATTTGCTTCATCAAATGCTGTTTCTGTAGCAATAAATACTAAATCTTTATACATATTCCTTAAAACATCTATACTTAATTCTTCTATTGGCTGTTCCATATAATTATTATAATTTTTCTTCAAATCATCCCAAAGCATCTTATTTTCCCTCAGCTTTCTTTAATAGTTCTTCTAAACTAATCGGTTTAAAATCTATAACATCTACAGAAACATTTATGTGTAATTTTTCAGAATATAATTCCTCAGGATATTCCATTTCGTTTATAGTAGGATTTATTTTGTGTAATGGATTATTATGAATATGTCCATGTATATTTATATATCCTTCAGGAATTTCCGTATCTGCAAGTGGTTTATGAGATAATATTAGTTTTTCTTTATCTAATTTTAAATGATTATTAAGTATTATTTCAAATCCTACACTTCTAAAAAATTCTTTAGATTTTTTATCGTGATTTCCTCTCATTAAAATCTTTTTTCCTTTTAATTTAGATATAATTTCTTTCATTTCACTTTCATTTGTTAATGCTACATCTCCTAAATGAAAAATAGTGTCAAAGTCAGTAACTGTATTATTCCAGTTTTCAATTAAAACTTTATTCATTTCTTCAACATCTTTAAAAGGTCTACTACAATACTTTATTATGTTTTTATGATTAAAATGAGTATCAGATATAAAATATATTTTCTTATTAAGTATTTCTTCACAATAATCAAATAAATACTTAAACTGTTTTTTATCGTTTCTATCAATCCATTCTATATCTTCTTTTTTTCCACCCACTCTGCAATAATCATCTCCTCCATCTATATAACAAGATCCACACTTACACATTTGAAAATCATGTCTGTATTTACTTTGTAATATATCTCCACATTTTTTACATTTTATTCTCTCTCCCATTGTATCCTCCTTCTATATTTTCAACATATCCATAGATTCAAAATATATGTAAGCTTCTTTAAATCCTAATTTAAAAGATTCTTTTAACTCAATCATATTAATTTCTTCTTGTAACTTTAGTATTTCTATAATTGCATTTTCTTCTTCATCATTTAATTTAGTTTTCTCTCCATCTTCTAATAAAGTTACTACATTAGGATATTTATTTTTGATTTCACAAATAGCTTTGTTTATTTTTTTATATTCAGATCCTAACATTATTCTCATTACCCTTTGATTTTCAAAATAATCTGCAAAATCATCTGTATATTGATCAAAAAATCCTTCGTCCAATTTTTCCATCTTCTTTCCCTCCTTTTCCTTATTTTTAATCATTATACAGTGAGCATATATCAAATCCCAAACCCTTTTTATAAAAAATCAAAAAAATAACCTAGTACATAAGATTTGTACTAAGTTATCACCTACAACTTGTAATTTATTATTTACTTTATTATTCAAAAGTAGGTTTATTATATTCCAATTTTCCATCTGCATTTATTGTGAACATTACTCTTAACGTAAGTGAATTATCATCTGATAAAATGAATTCATATTCTCCGTTTTTCTAATTTTCCATATAATTTAGTCCAATTAAATTTTCTTCCTGTTACTAAATAGTTTTCTCCTTCAGTCATATTTGGTAAATTATATATTAAAGTTTCTTCTGTATTTTCACTTGAAATATTAGAAATTTTATTTACTTCTTTCCAAATATATTCTACTCCTGTACCGAGTAAACCCAGAAGTAGAATTCTCTGTATCTTCGCCTATTTTCTGACCGACTCCAGTATAGTTTTCATTTTTTACTTTTTTATTTATTGTATAACTATGAGAATAATTATATGGCAATTCATTTTCATCTTTTATAGTTAATATTATACCACTATTTGTTAGTTCAGATATTGTAACACTTACCTTGTCTTTGGAGTTATAACAAAATCTTATTATATTATCAGGTATTTGTATATCACTTTTCTCTTTTATAATTTCAATTTTTCCAATATTTCCAAGCTGTGCTGGATAAGTTTCCATCACATCTCCACTAAAATGTACTAGAATTTCCTGTTCTTTTTCAAATTCAATATCTTTATAATTTTTTAATCCTATACTATATAATTCCGTTCCGTTTTCTATTCCCATAGCTAATAAATTGTTTTCATTTACTTTTACAACTACTGCTTTTATTGTTGCTTTCATTTTGTCGCTATCATCATTATATTTTTCGTTATACTTTTCTTCAAATCCAAACAAACCTTGTCCTAAACTTATTGGGAAATACTTACTATTAATTATAAATCCATACATTTCATCTTTTTCATCTTTAAATGTAATTGAATACCCTCCAAAGCTAGAACTCCATTCTATATTTACATACTCTAATTGCATTTTGGGAAAATTCTTTTTTAAATAATATGTAGCAGAAATTCTTGCTATCTGTTTTGGAATTATCCCACTAATCCATAATCCTAAAATAATTACTAAAATTATAATTATTGTTACTATAATTATTCTTTTTTTATTCATAGCTACCTCCTCTACAACTTACTATAAATCTAACAAATTACAAAATTGTAATTTGTCGTTATAGTTCTTTTATAACTTTACAAGGATTTCCTACTGC
>JBJEFS010000175.1:0-5855 GCA_051874325.1 Anaeroplasma sp. | reverse complement strand
GATTAAGTATTTTTTGTTGATTATTGATAGTTTTTACAATGTTCAAAAGAATGATCTTTTTTATCTTCAGAATTGATTTTGCATCTATATTCATATTCACCATAATCTAGATATTCTTGTTCATTTATTCTTGTTTTAACAGTCTTATACTTATAAATGAGCTTAGAGGTAATTTTTTTTATTTTTCCACATCAGATAATTTATTATACTATTTTTATGAACTCACACACTTCAAATTTTAAAGAACCAAAAATCTTATTGTGTTCTACCATTCATTAACTTCTATATAACATTTGGTATACAAAACTATTGAACTTCTATATAACATTTGGTATAATGAAGTTGAAAGATGGTGATACTATGCAAGTTGTTAACGAAATAAAAATGATTAGAGAATTACTTAATATATCACAAAAAGATTTAGCAAAAGAATTAGGAGTATCTTTTCAAACAGTTAATAGATGGGAAAAATCAAAAAATGAAATTGAACAATACAATATAGAAAAAGTATATGAATATGCTTATTCTAAAGGTGTATTTGTCAATAAAATAATTGAATTATTTTTAAAGGATGAAAATAATTATGATGAAAATGTATTGCTTTTTCATGGTGCAAAAAAAACTTTCACTTTACCAGTCGACTTATCTCATTCAAAGGAACAAAATGATTTTGGATTTGGATTTTATTTAGGAGAAACATTCGAACAAGCCTCTACATATATATGCAATAGTAGTTCGCCAAATGTTTATGCATTTTCAATAGATTGTAAAGATTTAAAAATAGAAAAGTTTCCTGTTTCAAAGGAATGGATGATTGCTATAGGGTATTTTAGAGGATGGTTATTGGGATATGAAAATAGTAAGATAATTGATGATATTGTGAAAAAAGTAAATGAAGCTGATATAGTAATAGCACCTATTGCTGATAATCGTATGTTTGATATCTTATCAGAATTTGTAGATGGAACAATCACTGATCTTCAATGTCAGCATGCCCTAGCTGCTACTAATCTTGGATATCAGTATGTTATTAAAAGTGAGATTGCTGTTTCTAAACTAAAGTATATTAGTACAATGTATGTGAGTAAAAGCGAAAAAGAAGAATATTCTAATAGAAGATTAGATCTTCATAATATTACTGCTGGCAAAGTTCGAATGGCTAGGATTGAGTATAAAGGAAAAGGCAAATACATAGAGGAGATTTTAAAATGAAACTAAATACTCTTGATTTGAATTTGTGTAGGATTCAAGGTGAAATGTTTGAAAAATCTATAGCCAAATTGAATTGTAGTTCTCAAATATTTATTCGCAGATTTATGAATTCAAAATTGGCAGAATCATTTGACAATAAACGTTATTTAACTCAATCTAATAATATAGATGATGCTTATGATGAACTTGAAGAAGAATATGGACCTTTTAAATATGGTAAAGAAAAATTTTCATTGAATGAGATGTATTGGATAGGCTATGCTTTTCGATGTATGAGCATTGTTTATGGATTATCTAGTAAAGCGATTTATAAGATGTTTCCAGCAAATAAAGTTAGAACATATTATAATGTTTTTCATACATTTGATATCGTTCAAGCTACAGAAAGAATGTTAGAAACTATAAATTATGATTTTGACGATACTATACATAAGGGTTTGAAAATATATCAAAGATTGTATTATAAGCAAGAACTAGAATTAGTCCCTATGACAACTGAACTTTCACATAAATTATTTATAGATTTCAAAAATGATAAATCATTATTTAAGTGTGATAATGATTTTAAAGAATATGTGTATGACAAAAATAAAGTAGATAATTATGTATCTGAAAGAGTAAAGAAAGGATATATTCTCCTTGCTATTAAATATAAGGATGATGTGATAGGCGAAATAAGATTTAAGAAATTAAACCAAGATATTTATGAAATTGGAATTGTTCTTAAAAGTGATAGATACAAAAATAAAGGCATTGGAACAATATCCATTGAAAAAGCAATAGCGTATGCTAAAGATGTATTAAAAATAAAAGTGTTAAATGCTTCTATTTTGTTAAATAACAAAAGAAGTCAACATGTATTTGAGAAAAACGGTTTTAATTACTCAAAGCAAGATGAGTCTTTCATCTATTTTTATAAAATAATAGGCTAATTAAATGTATCTTCATGTTCAAAAGATAAAATATTGATGTTTGAAGATGCATTAAAACATTTTTTTATATATTAGGAAATTGTAAATTGCTTAATAAACAACATCTATAACCACAAAAATCCTAGACATAGGATTTTGCCTAGGAAGTAGTATTGAGTTACTATTCTATTTTTTATGGCTATTTTCAATAAGAATATTGGTCATTGCCTATAAACGCCATAATTGTATTCCCAATATGCCTCAGCAAGAACAATTGTCATAGAAGGCGTAGCTTTTCTTATTATAATATCTTTGATTATATTCTTATTTCCTAATAATATTCATAAATATCACCCTCATCTTGAGGACAATATATGTGTTTGAAGGATATGATTGATGGATTTTGCTAATGGTACCAATGGTCCTATTGCTAGAAACCCATTAATTAATACAATATTATATTTAAATAAAACAATCGAATCTTTTGGAACCGGTTTTGGAAGGGTGTTTAAACTGTGTGAGAAGGAGAATATAAATTACACATATTATAATAATGAATTTGGATTTGTTTTCGAATTTTTAAGAAAACAAAATGTATCTATAAATGTTCCTATAAATGTATCCTTAAATTTTACTAGTACCGAAGCTCTCGTGCTAGAAATATTAAAAACAAATAAAGGTATAAATAAAAATCAAATTTCAAAGATGATTGGTAAAACAGAAATGACAGTTCAAAGAGCAATAAAAAAATTAATCGAGAAAAATCTGATTAAACGTGTTGGTTCAAATAAAACTGGTAACTGGGAAATTGTCTAAATAAAGTAATAAAAATGACTATTTACATTGGCCATTCTTTGACTGAAGAGGTCGTTTGACCATTGAAAAAGTTTACAAAATAAGTATTTTACGCCAATATTCTATGAATATTGGTTTATTTTTTTGCCCGAATGAAATAAATCAAACTAATTGACAAAAATGTAGAATTCTACAAGAAAATCAAACGAAAGAATTGACAATAATATTTAATTATCATAAAATACAATTGACAAAAATGTAGAATTCTACGAAAAAGGTGATTGTATGATAGAACGTAAAAAATATCTTTATGAATTAATTAAGGCAAAGAATAATGGATTTCCTAAAGTGATAACAGGAATTAGAAGATGTGGAAAATCATTTTTACTTAAAGATATATATTCCAGTTATCTAATGAAAAATGGAGTTAAAGAAAATGAAATAATTTTAATAGATCTTGATGATGATAAAAATTCTAGACTAAGGAACCCAATTGAGCTTGGTAATTACGTTAGAACAGTAACTTCCAATAATAAGATGAATTATGTTATATTAGATGAAATTCAAAGAGTATATACTATAATTAATCCGACCTTAACTGAAGGTAAGATTGTTTTGGCAAAAGCAAATGATACTGAAATAATTTCATTTGTTGATGTAGTTCTTGGTTTATCTCATGAGAAAAACATTGATTTGTATATTACAGGTTCTAATTCTAAAATGCTTTCTTCGGATATAGTCACAGAATTTAGAGATAAGGCTACAAATATTCATATGTCTCCATTATCATTTGAAGAATACTATAATTATATTGGCGGTTCAAAAACGGAGGCATTATACTCATATATGCAATATGGAGGAATGCCACTTGCAGTATTAAAAGAAGAAAATGATAGAAAAGAATATCTATCAAACCTATTTAAAACAACATATTTTAAAGATATTATAGAGCATAATAAATTGACAAAATCCGAATCGTTAGATGAACTTTGCAATATAATAAGTTGTTGTACTGGAGATTTAATTAATTCGGAAAAAATCGCAAATACATTTAAAAGTATTAAGCATAAAGATATTAATAAACAAACTGTTGATAAATATATTAACTTCTTTGTTGATGCATTTTTGTTAAATGAAGCAAAAAGATATGATCTACGTGTAAGAAATGAAATAGGTGCATTAAGAAAATATTATTTCTTGGATACAGGTTTAAGAAATGCAAGATTGAATTTTGCATATTCTGATGAAGGAAAGCTTCTTGAAAATGTAATTTATAATGAACTAATATATAATGGATATTCTGTTAATGTTGGAACATTTGATAGTATAGAAAAAGATAAAAATAACAAGTCTATTCGAAAAACAAATGAAATTGATTTTTATGCTAGAAAAGGGAATAGATATTTTTATATACAAGTTACTGATAATATAAATGATGCTACAACAAGAGCAAGAGAATATAGACCATTTTATATGATTAATGATCAAATCCAAAAGATAATTGTTATAAATAAACCAATTTCTGAAACACGAGATGAAGATGGTTTTACTATTATTGGTGCTGTAGACTTTATGCTTAGATTTATTAAGTGATATTTTCTTAATTTATTGTATGTGTTTTGTACAATTTCGTAAATGAAAATTATGCAGTTAGACTGAAGGGGTCGTTCATCCGTTGAAAAAGTTTACAAGTTAATTTTTTTCCAAATAAAATAAATTAAATAAGAAAACTAGTACAAATATTGTAATTTAAGTATTGAAAAATGTTAATATTGCATAGCTATAAGGTTGGAAAAATGCAAATGATTCGACGTTTAATGGTTGGAAAAATGCAAAACATGTGTTAATATATATATGGTGATGAAGATGTTATATAGAAAATCTTATGAGATAATTAAAGAATGGTATTTTAATAGTGAAAAAGCTTTACTTATTGATGGAGCAAGGCAGGTTGGCAAAACAACATTAATTAGAAGTTTTTTTGAAGAAAATAACATTATGTTTACGGAAATAAATTTACATGATAATCAGTCTGCTTTAGATGCTTTTAATACATCAAAAGATTCTAAGGAACTATTGGTAAAGATAATAGCGTTAGCGGATAAAAATGTAGAAGATGGTATGGTGTTTTTCATTGATGAGATTCAAGAGGCTGATGATGCAATAACACCTATAAAGTTTTTAATTGATAGTAGCAGTTATAAATTTGTTTTTTCTGGTTCTCTTTTAGGGGTTAAAATGAAAAATATCCAGTCTATTGGAGTTGGATATATTACTATTCACAAAATGTATCCGATGGATTTTGAGGAATTTTGTACTGCTAATGGTGTATCCAAGAAAACAATAGATTATTTATATGATTGCTTTATATATAGAAAAACTATAGATTCAACGGTGCATGAACAAATGATGAAATTGTTCAATTTATATTTGATAGTAGGTGGTATGCCTGGGGCGGTCAATACTTATGTAACTACTCATAATTTAAAAAAAGTAAGCATAGAGCATAATGATATTGATCAAGGTTATTTAAAGGATATAACAAAGTATGATTGTGAAGAAAAATTATTAATTGAAGATATCTATAATTTAATTCCTAGTGAATTAAATCAACAAAACAAAAGAATGATATTGAAAAATTTGAATGCGAAAGCTAGGTTTTATCAATATGAAGAATCATTTATATGGCTACTAAATAGTGGTGTTGGTCTTTTTACTTATAATGTAGATAATCCTGTTTATCCTTTACTTGCAAGTAAAGAAAGAACTCTATTTAAACTATTTTTATGTGATGTTGGATTGCTTTCTACTAAACTATTAAATGGAAATCAAATTAAGATTTTAAATGGCAATGTAAATTTAAATTTTGGTGCAATATATGAGAATGTTGTTGCTCAAGAATTAGTTGCACATGGATATGAGTTATTTTTTAGTAAT
>JBJEFS010000174.1:0-1510 GCA_051874325.1 Anaeroplasma sp. | reverse complement strand
CTTTTTTAATATATCTAAATATGCCATATATGGCGTATAATGATACAAATGGCGGAGCAGAAGGGATTCGAACCCTTGCACCAGTTACCCGGTCTACTTCCTTAGCAGGGAAGCCTCTTTAGCCTCTTGAGTACTGCTCCACTAACCAAGTGCTTTTACATTATAACTTATTACCCGGTTATTGTCAATCATTTATTTATGTTAATTGGTCTTTTAATACAAATAAAATATTTTTCTTGGACTACAAAATTAATCATTTTTTGCATTTTAAATAAGTATAATTATATGCGTAAAATTAAGGAAGGAGAACGTGTAAGCTTAAAAATTACACAAATAAGATGAATAATTTATTAAAAAGATGTATTGTTGAAGCATTTGGCACAGGTATATTAGTTTTTTGTGCTTGTGGTGTTGCTGGATGGTGTGGGAATAATCCAGTAGCAATTTCATTATCATTTGGTTTGGTTATTGTAGCAGTTGCCTTTTCAGTTGGTAGTATTTCTGGATGCCACATTAATCCAGCAGTTTCCTTGGCAATGTTTATTAGAAAGAAATTGTCAATGAAGGAATTCTTTTATTATGTGTTAGCACAAGTTGCAGGTGGTTTTGCAGGAGCATTTATTTTAGCAGCGTGCATGAGAAGTTTTGATAAGTTAGGGGCTAATACAATTCAAATTGTATTGTATAATTCTAATGGAAATTTGGATGCATGGTCATATATTGGTGCTTTTTTTGCAGAAATCATCCTAACATTTATTTTTGTTATAACAGTAATTGGTGTTACTGATGAAAAAAATCAAGATTGTAAATATGGTCCTATTATAATTGGACTAGCATTAGTATTAGTTCATTTAATTGGATTAGGACTAACTGGGACATCTGTAAATCCAGCTAGATCTATAGCACCATCAGTATTGACAGGCATTTTTGGAAATGCAACAGGGCATTTAAACACAATTTCACAATTATGGATATGGATTTTGGGACCGCTTTGTGGTGGATCGTTAGCTGCAATAACATATAATTTGTTAGTTGAATCTTAGTAATATCTTAGGGACTTTGTAAAAAGTCCTTTTTTTTAGGTATGACGGGCATATCATGTATCTAGGGTGAAAGTCCCAAGAGGCGTAGTTGTAGCGAACACGATAGCAACTTGTAAAGCGTAACCTAGTAATGAACGTGAAAAGAAGCAATAGCGGAATCGTTGTCTAAAGACGGAATGGGTCTTAGATGGTTGAACTAACTAGATATTGCTAAGTTCAAATGACAACAAGATTTAACAGGTTACCTAAATAAATATCGGTAAGAAGTAAAATGTATTTTTATGAGTATTCTAAAAGATGAAAGCTTCTAAAAGAGTATATTTAAAACTCTTGATAATCTTGAATTTGACATTTATATAAAAAAGAGATATAATATCACTCAAAGGAACTCGATTTAAAATTTATAGTATAGTGGAGACTAACTATTAGAAGTCAAGAGGAAAATTTAAAAAAATAAATAAAAAAAT
>JBJEFS010000173.1:0-25414 GCA_051874325.1 Anaeroplasma sp. | reverse complement strand
TTATATTTTGATTATTTAGATTAATATTTCTAATAAATAAATTGCTGATTAACATGCAAGTAGTTGCAAAAGCTCAATTTTCCCCCAAAATAGAAAAAAGCGCCAAAACCTATAAAATTCAGTAATGACGCCACTTTTTTGCCTTTTTATTCTATTTTTTTAGTTCTAGTAATGTGACACACTCAACATGGGATGAGGAAACAGTATTGATGTCAGATTGCCCCCTGTTAGTTCTAGGGAACATATCAATTCTACATCAGATTGCTTTTACCAAGATTACATTTTGAACAAAGGGTTTGGAGGTTTTCAAACTCAGTTTCGCCGCCCTTTGACCAAGGAACAATATGGTCTACATGAAGTTCAACAGATGGATCTTTTGCAGGAGATGCACCACAGATACAACATTTGAAACAATCTCGTGATAACACTTTGAACCGCAAGCGAAGATTGATGTCTCTCGGAGTACGTTTCTTATTTTTAGAAAGACCATTAGGGCCTTTTTCATCAATACAAGGTTCATTGCTACTTGTGGTATTAGCTTGACATTCAGAATCATCACTGTCATTCTCTGTTGCATTAACATAAGCAACGAAAGCCTCTAATGCTTTACGCCATCCTCCAAATCTTCTTGAAAAGGTATTTAAACTATACTTTGATTTCCCATTTTTTACATCTATGGTTGTAGGCTGACGTCCTTCTTTTATCCATAATCGTTCGATTTCTGAAAATAACTCTTCATCTGATATGACTTTATACGATGTGCTTGCTAAACCAGCTAGTCCTAATGCAACATCCCAAGTCTCAAATCTTCTTAAAATGGTTTGCACTCTATACCGGCCATACTCATTATAGTCTTTAGTAGAAATCGATGCCTTTCCTATTGTATGCGCTACTACTTGGATATCAGTAATTAATTCTTCGTCTGAAATCTTTTTGTAGTCATTTGGTTCCCTACTGGTTGCCAGGCCTGCTTGTGAAAGTACATTGATCCATGTTCCCCAACGATTCAAAAATGGAGTTGCAGAATATTTCCCGTTTTTTTCATATTGCGCTCGTGAAACATATTTTAAGCAATTCTTTGATGCAACTAATAATAAATCGTTAATCAAATCATCATCCGTTAAGTCTCTGTGATATTCATTCAATTGAAAGTTCATATTATTCTCTCCTTTGTCATCAATACCACCGTCTCAACGAATGCTCATTTGTTACCCAAAAAAGATATCTACTAATAAGAAGCAAGCGAATAAACCTTATACTTAGCTTGTTTTTCTTCTTTTATCAACTTTTTATCAAGTAATGAAATAAGTATTTTTCTTGCAGTTGGTTCAGATGCTTTAATAAATAAAGAAACATCTTTAATACTTACCTTTTCACCTTTAAAAATTTCTGTTTGATATAACAACCATAAAACATTCTTTTCCTGTTCTGTTACATCAATAGATGATATTTTATTAGATGCATCCTTCAATTCACTTTGTTTTATCATTAAATAATCAAATGTTTTCTCAAAGGCTTTTTCTATTATATTAATAAATTCATATACAAAAGTAGAAATATCACCTTTGTTATATTTACTATTTGTTCCATCAAACGCATCATAATATTGTTTCTTATTTTCTTTAATTGTTAGACTTAATCTAAAGGCAATTATTGGATTATATGTCATTTTTAAATATAATGAAGAAATAAACCTATTTGTCCTTCCATTTCCATCATAAAATGGATGAATATATGAAAACACATAGTGAAAGACGGCAATCCTAATTATAGGCTCCACTGAATCATCATTTAAAAAATTAATAATGTTTGACATCATATCAATTATTTTGGCTTCTGGCATAACGCCTTCATGCATAACCTTTCCAGAATGCTCATTTAAAACTTGAACAGAATTTGCCCTAAAAATTACCCCATCAGGTTTATCTTTAGGATCATATGCAATTATATCGTCTAATACTAATTCATCATACAAAGTTCTAACATCATTGCAATTACTTATAATATTATGTTGACAGTCCATAAGCATTAAATACTTATTAATCAAACTTTTAATCTTGTTAGGTTTACTCTTTTCCCCATTTTTAATAGTATCAATTATTTCACTTATTTCTTTTCTTGTACTTATTACTCCTTCAATTTCATTAGTGTATAATATTTCATCTATTAATGATTTTTTTATATATAATGTTTTTGCTAAATCAGGAAGAACATTTAAAATGTTAGTTACTTTTTTATCTAAAAATGAAATATTTGATATCATTTTTAATATATCTTTGTGATAGAAGAAAAAAGCAGGATTATTATGAATATCAAATTTAAACTTATATACATTTTCAGATTCAAATCTTTTTTTATATAAATCATTATATTTATTTTTATCAATAAAATACACTTTATATAAAGCTTCATTCCACACAAAAATCACCTCTTTTTTATATTCTAATTTAAATCAAATTATTTGTCAACAAAAAAAAACTTGATTTTTTTCGACAAAACACGATATAATGTTAAAATAACCACTAAAATATATTTATTTTTTGCCGAAAACTGATGATTTTACTATTTATAAATAAATAATTTATCAACTAATAACCTATCTTCAGGATTTAAATGTAATGTGGTATGCTTTAATCCCATTCCGGGTTGCCAGTTTGTTTTTGGCAATAGTAAATCAGCTGTTACTACTTGTTGTTTTGATTTCGTATTAATTGAAATCTTTACTGTTAATTTTGTTTTCATAATTTCCTCCGAGTTTTAACATAAATAGAACCTCTTTAGGAATGACTTGCATTTTGAACCCTATACTCACAATCTTCCATACTTATTCTTTATGTCATCATCATTTCTATCTGAGAAACTATGAATGTTTTATTATTTGTACTTACTTTTGCAAGAGCGTTTCTTTATAATTTTTAATCTTCAATTACTTGGTACAATTCCATTATACGGGTACACTGGGGCACTATTAATTCACGATTAAAAGAAAATAAAAAAATCAGCAAAAATTTTTTCACTTACTCAAAATATAATCTATTTAATTGTAGTTTTTTACCGAATATATATCAACTTGCTTAATTGTTAATATCCCTATGGGATAAGGAAGACATGTCAACTTAACTAATTTTAGCCTTTTTTCATCTATAATTAGTGTTTTATATATTTATTTATCCAGTTGATATAAAAGAAAATGGCCTAAAAAACGCAATAAAACACGTCAACAAGGCCAATTATAATTATATATATAATTATTTTGATATAAATATTTTTACTAATTCACCTTCGTAAGCAAGCAAACGCACTCTACATGTTGAGTCCTGCTAAACATATCAACTGCATCTATACTTTTAATTAAATAATCATTTTCTATAAAATAATATAAATCTCTTTTTAAAGTTGTTGGATCACAAGAAATATAAATAACCTTTTTTGCTTTTATATATTTAATAGCATTAATAAATTGTTTTGTTGAGCCCTCTCTTGGAGGATCCATTATAACAATATCAACAAATTCCCTATTTTTTGCCATATTAGTCATAAAATTAGTTGCATCATCTGCTATAAAATCAATATTTTTAATACTATTTATTTTAGCATTAATTATTGCATCCTGTATTGCTTGTTTATTTAGTTCAACACCAATTACTTTTTTAGCATATTTTGATGCAAATATTGATATTGTACCAACACCACAATATGCATCAATCACAAGATCATTGTTTGTAATATTAGCTTTTTCAATTGCTAAATTATATAATTTTTGCATACCATTAGTATTGATTTGAAAGAAAGATTTTGGAGAAATTTTAAATTTATATTCACCAACATATTCATAAATATATCCTGGTCCATAAAGAACTCTTTCTTTATCTCCTAATACAATTGAAGTATCTCTCGTATTTACATTTTGAACAATTGTTTTAATACCTAATTCTTCCTTTTTTAAATCCTTTATTACATTATTACGACCTGGAAACTGTTCACCATTAGTAACTAATACTAGCATAGCTTCATTTGAATTAAAACCATATCTAATATAAACATGTCTTAATACTCCAGTTTTAGTTTTTTCATCATATGGTTGAATCTTATTTTTTGTTAAAACTCTATTAAGTTCCTTAATAATCTGATTAGCATGCTTTGATTGTAGCATGCAATCGCTAATTGTAACAATACGATGAGAGTACTCTTCATATAAACCACAAACCACTTTCCTTGTTTTTGATAGTTTATATGTCATTTGACATTTATTACGATAATTTATTGGTTCATCCATAGTAAGTAATGAAATCTTATTTTTTAATTTAAAGGGTAAAAATAAATTATTTAGGTAATCTTCCTTTAATACTCTTTCATAATCATAGCTTACATGCATAAATTGACAACCACCACATTCAGCTTGATAAGGACAACCATCATTTAATCTATATTTACTTGGAGTAATAATTCTTTTTAAAGAAGGATATCTACCATCAGTTTCAACTTCAATATCTTCACCATTAATTACACCATGAATTAGATATTTTTTGTTATTTATTTCAACTTCAGTATCAGGTATATATCCAACTTTAACATTTTTAAATTGTTTAAGCATAAAAGCCTCCTATAATATTTTTGTTGTCCATTTTTCTGCATCAAAAACATCAGTTACTATATCCGAATAAAATTCTGGCTCATGACATACTAAAACAACAGTTCCTTTAAATGCTTTAATAGCCTCTTTTAGTGATTCTTTAGCATACACATCTAAATGATTTGTTGGTTCATCTAGTACTAAAGTATTACATTCCTTTAGCATTATTTTACACAATCTTACCTTAGCAGCCTCTCCACCTGATAAAACCATCATTAAAGATTCAATTTTGTCTTTATTTAATCCACATGCTGCAAGTGCACCTCTAACCTCAGCATTAGTCATTGAAGGATACATATTCCATACCTCTTCATGAGCAGTATTTTTTGAATACTCCTCCTCTTGTGCAAAGTATCCATAATAAATATTATAATCAAGCTTACATTCGCCTGATAAAGGAGGAATAATACCTAGTAGTGTCTTTAAAAGAGTTGATTTACCTATACCATTTGCTCCTCTTATAGCTATCTTTTGACCTCTTTCAATAACAAAATTAATCTTATTAGATAATGGTTCATTATAGCCAATTACTAAATCATTAGCCACAAAGACAAATTTACCACTAGAGCCACACTCTTTGAATTTAAAATTAGGTTTAATAACCTCTTTAGCTTTATCAATAATTTCCATTTTATCTAATCTTCTTTGTCTTGATTTAGCTAAATCAGTTGTTGCAACTCTAGCTTTATTTTTCGCAATGAATTCTTGCAGATCCTTTATTTCCTTTTGTTGACGCTCATATGCCATATTTTGATTTCTTTTCTTAATCTCATACATCTGCATATAGTCATTATAGTTACCTGAATAACGAGTTAAAGTACCATCCTCCATATGATATATAACATTTACAACCTTATTTAAAAATGAAATATCATGAGAAACAAGTAAAAATGCATTTTCGTAATTTATAAGATAATCAGTTAACCAATTAATTTGAGCCTCATCTAAGAAGTTTGTCGGTTCATCAAGAATCAAAATTGTTGGTTGTGCTAATATGAGTTTAGTTAATAAAACCTTGCTTCTTTGTCCACCTGAAAGATTAGCAACATCATGCTCAAGTCCAATATCACCTAAGCCTAATCCATTAGCAACCTCTTCTATTTTTGAATCTAAGGTATAAAAGCCTGATGCTTCCAATTCTGATTGGATTTCACCAGTATCTTCTAAATATTGATTCATTTCTTCTTCAGTACAATCAGACATCTTCTCATATAAGCTATTCATTTCCTCTTCTAAGTCATACATATGCTTAAAGGCTTCTCTTAATACCTCTCTAATTGTTTTACCCTTTCTCAAGGAAGTATATTGATCTAAATAACCCGTTGTAATCCTTTTACACCATTCTATTTTACCATTATCAGGTGTTAGTTCACCTGTTATCATTTTAATAAATGTTGATTTACCTTCTCCATTTAAGCCAATTAAACCAATATGTTCACCCTTTTGCATAACAAAAGATGAATTTTCTAAAATAACTCTATTACCAAATGAAAAAGATACATCACTACATTTTAATACACTCATAACACACCTCTACATTTGAAAGATTATTCCAATTACTGCAGCAAGAGCAATATATAAAATTGGATGTTTTTTATATTTAAATATCAAAATACCTAGAATAACTGCTAAAGCTAATGCCTTATAATCAAATAATGCTACCAAAGCATTAGATAATGCAAGCCAAATATCCTTAAAGAAATTAGCTGTATTAATACCACTAAAGCATGCAGTAAAAGCATCAATGTTAATTATTGAGACCTTTAAAATTGAGAATGCAGCAGCAATTATTAATCCAATTGAAGCAGCACGTAAACCATAAAAGGCCCATTTTACAACCTTTGAGTTTTTAAACTTGCTTAAAAATTGACTGACAATAATTATAATTATTATAGAAGGTGATACAAATCCAAATGTCGCAGTTAAACCTCCTAAAAAGCCCATAAACGGATTACCATTAAATGCCTTAGAAACAGCTTCAAATCCAACATAGGTTGCCATATTGATACCAATGGCTCCTGGTGTTGATTCAGATACTGCAATCATATTAATTAATTCTTCATGAGTGAACCAATCAGGTCTTGCTGTTGCAAGCTCCTCTAAAAATGGAATAGTTGCTAAGCCACCACCAAAAGCACATATTCCAATTTTAAAGAATTCTAAGAATAACCATAAAAAAATAAGCATTATTCTTCACCATCCTTTTTATCATCTTTCTTTTTTACTTTTAAATCTCTTGACCACCAAAAAAATATACCAATTAAACCTGATAAAATAACATAAACAAATAAAGGAATATCTGTAAAAATGGATAATAATGCAACAGAAATAGCAATAATAAAGGTTATAATATCAATGATACTTTTTTTGGCAAGTTTCAGAATAGCTGATAATACTAATACGAATACAGCAACTCTAATACCTGCAAAGGCATGCTGAACTACTTCATATTCTGCAAATTTATTTAATATTGTCGCGATAATTAAAATTATAAAAAATGCTGGAGAAATAAAACCAAAAGTTGCGGCAATTCCTCCTAAAACTCCTTTAATTTTGTACCCAATAAAAGTAGAGACATTTATTGCAATAGCTCCAGGTGTACATTGTCCAATAGCATAATAATCAGCCAAGTCCTCTTCTGTTGTCCATCCTCTTTTTTCAACTAGCTCACGCTCAAGAAGAGGTAGCATAGCATATCCACCACCAAAATTTACAAGTCCTAATTTAAAAAATATAAAATATAATTCAAGAATTTTTTTCAATATAATCATCTCCATAATTTAATCATAAAATAATATACCATAAAAAATGTTTTTTTTAAAGAACTTATTTTTTAGTTTAAAAGCATTTATAAAATATAAATTTATTATTTTTTATAAAATATCAATAAATATCAATAAATATCAATAAATATCAATAAATATCAATAAATATTATTATACTTTTTGACTATGTACTTTTTTTTTGGTATAATAATAAATCAAATGGAGGTATCGTATGAAAGGTTATGAAAAATACTCAAGAGGCTATTATATGCCACCAGTTGAATGTAATGATTGGGTGAAAAAAGAATATATAGATAAAGCTCCAATATGGTGTAGTGTTGATTTAAGAGATGGAAATCAATCATTAATAAAGCCAATGTCATTAGATCAAAAAATCGAATTTTTCAAATTATTAGTCAAGCTTGGATTTAAGGAAATTGAAGTTGGATTTCCTGCTGCTTCTGAAACTGAATATGAATTTTTAAGAACATTAATTGATGGTGATCTTATTCCTGAGGATGTTACAATTCAAGTATTAACTCAAGCAAGACCTCATATTATTAAAAAAACTTTTAAGGCTTTAGAGGGATGTCATAAGGCTATTGTTCATTTATATAATTCTACTTCTTATGCCCAAAGAGAACAGGTATTTAAAAAATCAAAAGAAGAAATTTTAAATATTGCAATCGATGGAGCAAAAATGCTTGTTGAACTTGCAAGTGAAACAGATGGTAATTTTATGTTTGAATATTCACCTGAAAGCTTTACTGGAACTGAAATGGACTATGCATTAGATGTATGCAATGCTGTAATTGATATATTTAAACCAACTAAAGAAAAGAAATTAATAATTAATTTACCTGCAACTGTAGAGATGTCATTGCCACATATTTATGCATCTCAGGTTGAATATATGTGTAAGAATATGCATAATAGAGAAAGTTTAATTGTGTCACTTCATCCACACAATGATCGTGGCACTGGTATTGCTGATTCTGAACTAGGATTACTTGCAGGAGCTGATCGTATTGAAGGAACTTTATTTGGTAATGGAGAAAGAACTGGTAATGTTGACATTATTACATTAGCATTGAATATGTTTACGCATGGTGTAGATCCAAAACTAGATTTTTCTGATATGCCTGAAATAATTAAACTATACGAAAGTGTAACAGAAATGAAGGTTTATGAGCGTCAACCTTACTCAGGAAAATTTGTATTTGCTGCTTTCTCTGGTTCTCATCAAGATGCAATATCAAAGGGAATGAAATATCATAAAACTAATCATTTAACAACCTGGTCAATTCCCTATTTACCAATCGACCCGAAAGATGTTAATAGAGAATACTCTGCTGATGTAATTAGAATTAATTCTCAATCAGGAAAGGGTGGTATATGTTATATTCTTGAGACAAATTTTGGACTAGATATACCTGTAAAAATGCGCGAAACAGTTGGTTACCTAGTGAAACATGTCTCTGATATTCAACATAAAGAACTTTCTCCAAGAGACGTTCAATCAATTTTTTTAGATAATTTTGTAAATTTGAGAACACCACTTAATCTTCGTGAATATCATTTTATTAGAGAAGGTAGTATTTTTAAAGTAATGCTTTCAACAGATTATATTGGTAAAAGAGCAGATTTTCTAGCTGAAGGTAGTGGTAGACTTGATGCTGTAAGCAATGCATTAAAGGAATGCTATGGCTTTAAATATGAATTAACTAATTATTCAGAGCATAATTTAGAATCTTCTTCTAAATCTGAAGCTGCTGCTTATGTTTCAATTCAAACTGATAAAGGAGAATTCTGGGGTACAGGAATTCATGATGATATTATTTGTGCATCAATTTATGCATTAGTATCTGCAATAAACAATTCATTAAAAGAACAAGATGAATAAATATTTGTACACCATTTCCTAAAAAAAAAATCACAATTTACTGAAAAATCAATAAATTGTGATTTTTTTTACTTTAACATAATATCATCAATTGGTTTACCTGGAGCTACCATTGGTAAAACTTTTTCATCCATCTCTACATATGCATTAATAATTGTTGGTCTTCTGTTTTTAATAGCTTGCTCCACCGCATTTTTATACTCTTCTCTTGTTTTAGCCTCATAGTAATCAACACCACAAGCTTTCGCTAGAGCCTCATAATTTAAAACTGAATCAAGTATTGTTTGACTATATCTCTTTTCATAAAATGCAGTTTGCCATTGACGAACCATACCTAAAACATTATTATTTGCTATAACGACACAAACAGGAATATTATATTTTGAAAGTGTTAATAGCTCATTAAAATTCATTCTAAATGAACCATCTCCAGCAATATTAAATACATAAGCATCTGGATTACCAATTTGTGTACCAATTGAAGCACCTAATCCATAGCCCATTGTACCAAGACCACCAGATGTAATTAAGCGATGAGGCTTTGTATATTTAAAATATTGAGCAGCCCACATTTGATGTTGACCTACCTCTGTACAAATAAAGCAATCACCATTTGTAGCTTTATCAATTGCTTCCATAAAATATCTTGGCTTTAATGCACTAGAGATTTGATTTTCACTAAATACATTTTTCCATGATTCAACTAATGCTAGCCATATTGGATGTTTGCATTCAGAAAGATATTTCTTAATACGAGTAAAGAATTCCTTTAAATCCATAACCAAGGATAAATCTGTACTAATATTTTTATCAATTTCTGCTAAATCAATATCAACTTGTATTATTTTAGCATTCTCAGCAAAATGCTTATGACTTGATAATACACGATCTGAAAAGCGAACTCCAAATGCTAATAATAAATCACATTCTACAACACATTTATTAGATGCTACAGTACCGTGCATACCAATTAATCCTGTTGATAATTTATTATTTTGATTAATTGCACCAATACCCATTAAGGATGTTGACGTAGGAATATCAAGCATAGTAGCAAAGTCAGTTAATTCCTTTGAACAATCACTTTTCATAATACCACCGCCAGCATAAATAAATGGTCTTTTGGCAGCCATAATTAATTCTGCTACTTCTTTTATTTTATCTTCTGGTACAACTGGTAGTTTCTTAATTGGAATATTAAAATCAATTTTCTTATTCTCAAATTCACATATAGCAGCTGTAACATCTTTAGGAATATCAATTAAAACGGGACCAGGACGACCAGATCTTGCAATTTGGAATGCTTCTCTAATAGTATCTGCTAAATTATTAACATTTTTAACAATATAATTATGTTTAGTAATAGGCATTGTAATACCAGCAATATCAACCTCTTGGAAGGAATCCTTACCAAGTAATGAATTTGTGACATTTCCTGTAATTGCAACAATAGGAACAGAATCCATATAGGCTGTTGCAATACCAGTTACTAGGTTAGTTGCACCAGGTCCAGATGTAGCAAGTACTACACCAACCTTACCAGTTGAACGAGCATATCCATCTGCTGCATGACTTGCACCCTGCTCATGACTTGTTAATATATGTCTTATTCTATCTTGATTTTTATATAATTCATCATAGATATTTAAAACAGCACCTCCGGGATAACCAAATATTGTATCTACACCCTGTTCAACCAAACATTCTACAATGATTTGTGAACCATTTAATTTCATAAAATCACCACAATCTATTTTAATTTTCTAATTTCATCCTCTAATTCTTTTAGCTTAGATTCTAAAATATTATTCTTTTCATCTAATATTGCTACTTTAGCATTTAATTGATAAATATTTAAATAGCCATATTTTTTAATTCTTTTTTTAAATTTTTCATAATTACCTTTTTTGGGTAATACAAATCCAATTATTAAAAAAATAATTCCAACAACTACATAAATAATTGAACAATAAGCAATTTCATATATAGTTAATAATAATCCTAAAAACAAGAAAATCAAACTTAATATAAAGAATACAATAAAAAGTATAAAAAATACTTTCTTAGAATACTTCACTTGTTGTTCGTATTTTTCATTATATATTCTTTCATCTAAATCTTTTTGTTTCCTATCCTCATCAAAAAAATCCATAAATACTCCTAATTAATCCTCTTTAAAAATAGCACCTGTAGAAGCTGATGTAACTAATTTAGAATATCTTGATAAATAACCCTTTTTAACCTTAGGCTCAGGTTTAACCCAATTAGCTCTACGATTATTAATCTCTTCATCACTTACTAATAACTTGATTGTACAATTAATCATATCAATTTCGATTAAATCACCATCTTTTACTAGACCAATTAAACCACCTTCAGCTGCTTCAGGTGAAACATGACCAATAGAAGCACCACGAGTAGCACCAGAAAAACGACCATCTGTAATTAAAGCAACATCTTTATCAAGTCCCATACCTGCAAGTCTTGATGTAGGTGCTAGCATTTCTCTCATACCAGGTCCACCCTTAGGTCCCTCATATCTAATGACAACTACATCACCTTTATTAATTTTTCCACCATCAATAGCTGCAATAGACTCCTCTTCTGATTCAAATACCTTTGCAGGTCCTGTATGCTGTAGCATTTCAGGAGCAACAGCACCACGCTTAACAACACAACCATCTAAAGCCAAATTCCCCTTTAAAACAGCAATTCCACCTGTCTTTGAATAAGGATTATCAATTGTTCTAATAATTTCAGGATTTTTATTAATTGTTTTTTCAAGATTTTCTTTAATTGTTTTACCTGTAACAGTCATTAATTCAGTATCTAAAACATTAATTTTTGTTAATTCCTTCATGACTGCTGGGACACCACCAGCTTCATTTAAATCCTCCATATAGGTATGACCAGCAGGAGCTAAATGACATAAATTAGGAGTTTTTGAAGATATTTCATTAGCCATATCTAAATTAATACTTACACCAGCCTCGTGAGCAATAGCTGGTAAATGAAGCATTGTATTAGTTGAACAGCCTAAAGCCATATCAACAGTTAAAGCATTTCTAAAGGCTTTTTCATTAAGGATATCTCTAATTTTAATATCTTTTCTTACCATTTCCATAATCTTCATACCACTATATTTAGCATTTCTAATACGCTCTGCATAAACACATGGAATAGTACCATTACCTGGTAAAGCAATACCTAAAACCTCACACATACAGTTCATAGAATTTGCTGTATACATACCTGAACATGAACCACAGCCTGGACATGAATGATTTTCGTACTCATCCAATTCTTCCTTTGTAATTTTTCCAGTATTATATTTTCCTACAGCTTCAAACGTAGATGATAGGGATGTCTTCTTACCTTTCACCCTACCAGCTAGCATTGGACCTCCTGAGCATACAACAGTTGGTAAATTAATTCGACATGCTCCCATAAGCATACCTGGAACAATTTTATCACAGTTTGGAACTAATACTAATCCATCTAAAGCATGAGCTAAAGCCATACATTCAACTGAATCAGCTATTAATTCTCTAGTAACTAAAGAATATTTCATTCCAGGATGTCCCATCGCAATACCATCACATACACCAATTGCAGGTATTTCAATAGGTGTACCACCAGCCATCAAAATACCACGTTTTACTGCATCAGTAATTTTATCAAGCATCATATGACCTGGAACTATTTCACTTTTTGCAGAAACAACACCGATTAAAGGTCTTTCAATTTCCTCATCAGTATATCCCATTGCTTTAAATAATGAACGATTAGGAACCTTTTCAGGACCTACCTTTACAATATCACTCTTCATATAAACCACCATTTATTTTAAAGCTTTTGCTACAAGATCTCCCATTTCCTTTGTGCCAACAAGCTTCATACCTTCACTATAAATATCCTTAGTACGATATCCATCATCTAATACCTTCGCTACTGCAGCATCAATTGCTTGAGCCTCTTTCATCAAATTAAATGAATATCTAAACATCATTGAAACAGATAGAATTGTCGCAAGTGGATTAGCTATATCCATTCCAGCAATATCAGGGGCAGAACCATGAATTGGTTCATATAATCCTAATGATGATGAGCCTAAGGAAGCACTTGCAAGCATACCAATTGAACCAGTTACTCTAGATGCTTCATCAGATAAAATATCACCAAAAATATTAGAAGTAATAATAACATCAAATTGACAAGGATTTCCAACCAACTGCATTGCTGCATTATCAACATATTGATAAGTAACCTCAACATCAGGATATTCAGGAATAATTCTTTCCATTACTCTTCTCCATAATCTTGAAGATTCAAGTACATTAGCCTTATCAACTAAACAAACCTTTTTATTTCTCTTCATGGCAGCATCCATACCAACACGAATAATTCTTTCAATCTCATATACATAATACTTTTCTTGGTCAGATGCCCAGCACATAGGATCATTAGGATTATACTTTGGAGAATTAGCCTTTTCACCAAAATACATTCCACCTGTAAGTTCTCTTACAATTAAAATATCTAATGAATCACCTATAACTGATTCTTTTAATGGTGACGCAAATTTTAATTGTGGATATAAAACTGCAGGTCTTAAATTAGCAAATAGCTTTAATGCACCTCTAATACCCAATAAACCTTTTTCAGGACGATCACCATTAGGTAGATTATCCCACTTAGGACCACCAACGGCACCAAGTAGTACTGCATCAGAGGCTAATGCTGCATCAATTGTATCTTGTGGTAAGGATGTACCTTTTTCATCGATTGCACATCCACCCATAAGTTTTTCTTCTATTTCAAAGTTATGACCATAAATTTCTCCTACACGATTCATAACCTTCACTGCTTCTCTAACAATATCTGGACCAATACCATCACCAGGTAATGTAACAATTTTATAATTCATATTAGTTTTCTCCCTTTATTTTATTAATTAAACCACCATTTTTAATAATATTTTGCATAAACTCTGGGAATGGTGCTGCTTGAAATGTTTTTCCCTTTGTTTCATTTGTAATTATACCACTATCAAAATCAACTGAAACAATATCACCATCATCAATATTTTCTACTGCCTCAGGACACTCTAAAATTGGTAGACCAATATTTATTGAATTACGATAAAAGATTCGAGCAAATGTTTTTGCAATAACACATGAAACACCTGCAGTTTTAATTGCTAATGGTGCATGCTCACGACTTGAACCACATCCAAAATTTTTATCCGCAACAATTATATCACCCTTTTGTACTCTTTCATAAAAAGGCTTTTTACCAGCATTAATATCCTCCTTTGAGTCCTCCATACAATGCTTAGCCAACTCCATTGGATCAGATGTATTCAAATATCTCGCTGGAATAATAACATCAGTATCTATATCATTACCATATCTTAAAACTGTACCCTTTGCCTTCATTTTACTTCTCCTCCATAATAGTTTCTGGATTTGTTATATATCCAGTAATTGCGCTTGCTGCAGCAGTTGCAGGGCTTGCTAAATAAACCTCAGAATCAACATGTCCCATACGACCAACAAAATTACGATTTGTTGTTGAAACGCATCTTTCACCCTTAGCTAAAATTCCCATATGACCTCCAAGACAAGGACCACAAGTTGGGGTAGAGAATGCGCAACCAGCTTCTACTAAATCTGTAACAATACCTTCCATAATTGCTTGTAAATAAATCTTTTGAGTACCAGGAATTACGATACAACGAATTGATGGATGAACCTTCTTACCCTTTAAAATACTTCTAGCTATTCTTAAATCTTCCATTCTACCATTTGTACAAGAACCAATCACAACCTGATCAATCTTAATTGACTTAACAAGCTCTTCATCAACAGTATGAGCATTTTCTGGTAAATGAGGGAATGCAACTGTAGGACGAATTGTTGCTAAATCAATTGTATACTCCTCGTCATATTCAGCATCAGGATCTGCTTCAAAAATAATTGGAGTCTTTTTAGAATGTGTACGACAAAACTCTAAAGTTTTTTCATCAACAGCAAATATACCATTTTTTGCACCTGCTTCAATAGCCATATTAGCCATTGATAATCTTGAATCCATACTTAAATTCTTTAATCCTTCACCAGTAAACTCCATAGATTTATACAAAGCACCATCAACACCTATCATACCAATAATGTGTAGTATAACATCCTTACCACTTACATATTTTGAAGGCTTACCAATTAAATTAAACTTTATCGCTGAAGGTACTTTAAACCAAGCCTTACCTGTAGCCATACCACAAGCCATATCAGTTGAACCAACACCTGTAGAGAAAGCTCCTAATGCACCATATGTACAAGTATGTGAATCAGCTCCTATAACTAAATCACCAGCAACAACTAAACCCTTCTCAGGTAATAGAGCATGTTCAATTCCCATTTGACCTACCTCAAAGAAATTAACAATCTCCTTATCTCTAGCAAATTCTCTAATAAATTTGCATTGCTCAGCAGACTTAATGTCTTTATTAGGAGCAAAATGGTCAGGGACTATACATACCTTTTCCTTATCAAAAACCTTATCTACTCCAATTTTATTAAATTCCTTAATTGCAACTGGTGTAGTAATGTCATTACCAAGTACCAAATCAAGATTTGCCTCGATTAATTGTCCAGGGACAACCTTATCAAGTCCAGCATGTGCTGCTAAAATTTTTTGTGTCATTGTCATTCCCATATTTTTATACCATCCTTAAATAATTTATATTCTATTGAATCTATTAACGCCTTAAACGATGCTTCAATTATATCCTTTGAAACACCAACAGTTGACCAACTAATCTTACCATCAGTTGATTCAATAATTACTCTGGTTGTAGCGGCTGTTGCTGATTCCTTTCCATCTAAAATTCTAACCTTATAATCAGCAAGTGATACTGTGTTCAAAACTGGATAAAACTTACTGATTGCCTTTCTTAATGCTTTATTTAAAGCATCCACTGGACCATCACCATTTGCTCCAGTAACCTCTTCCTCACCACCAACAATAACATTTATTATTGCTGAAGCTGAAAAGGTGTTAGATACAGAGGGACCCTCACCAATTGTTTTAAAGTTTTTAACCTCAAAAAATGGTCTAAAATTTCCAAAGCATTTATGAACAATTAGTTCAAAGGAGGCATCAGCACCTTCAAATTGATACCCACCATATTCTAAATTTTTAATTGTTTCTAAAATGTCAACCAATCTAGAATCATTTTTAGAAATATCCGGATAAATTTTATTTATTTTTGCTAAAACAGTTGATTTACCTGCTACCTCACTTATTAAAAATTTTCTTTCATTTCCTACAAGCTCAGGAGCAATATGTTCAAAGGATTTAGAATTTTTATATACACCATCTATATGCATACCAGCCTTATGAGCAAATGCATTATTACCAACATACGGTAAATTTTTTCCTAGCTTAAAATTAGAAATTTCAGCAATCAAATTTGCTGTTGCCGTTAACTTTTTTATATTATCATTAGGTAAGCACTTTATATTTTTTTTCAACTCTAAATTTGCAATAATAGCTGAAAGATTAGCATTACCGCATCTTTCACCATATCCTAAAAAAGTTCCTTGAATTTGCTTACAGCCCTCAAGAGCTGCAAGAACACTTATACTTATTGCCATTCCAGAATCATTATGAGAATGAATGCCAATATCAACCGTTATTTTTTTCTTAACAGCTTTAATTATATCAACTAATTCATCAGGAAAAATGCCACCATTTGTATCACATAAAATAACACATTCTGCTCCAGCCTTTTGAGCAATCTCTAAGGTTTTTAATGCATATTCCTTATTTGCCTTAAATCCATCAAAAAAATGCTCGGCATCATAAAATACTTTTTTACCCTTTGATTTTAAAAAAGTAATAGTATCAAATATCATGTTTAAATTTTCTTCTTTTGTAGTATTTATTATACTTTCAACATGAAAATCCCAAGATTTACCAAAAACACAAACATATTCAGTGTTTGCATCAAGTAACGCTTTTAGATTAGTATCATCGCAAGCCCTAATACCACATCTTCTTGTACTACCAAAAGCTACTAACTTTGAATGCTTTAAATTTAAAGAAGCTGCTTCCTTAAAAAAGTCTAAATCCTTTTGATTAGAGCCAGGATTACCAGCCTCAATAAAATCTACTCCTAATTCATCTAGAGCCTTTGCTATTTTAAGCTTATCTCCAACCAAAAAGCTAATACCCTCAGCTTGAGCACCATCTCTCAAGGTTGAATCAAATATACTAATTCGCAAAAAAATCACTCCCTAATATATATGACAAAAGTGAAAGCAACATAGCCTCCACTATATCATATATTATTTAAATTAATTGTTTATAAATTTATCCTCTTCATTATTCCAGCTATAAAGTTTTCTTACTTCTTCACCTATCTTTTCACTTGGATGCTCAGCTGCTCTCTTACGTAATGCTCTAAAGTGAGCCTGGCCACCTGCTTCTGACATATCTAATAAGAAATCCTTAGCAAATGTACCATCTTGAATATCCTTTAAGATTTTCTTCATAGTTTTCTTTGTTTCATCAGTAATAATCTTTGGTCCTGTAATATAATCACCATATTCTGCTGTATTAGAAATTGAATAACGCATACCAGCAAAACCAGATTGATAAATTAAATCAACAATAAGCTTCATTTCATGAATACATTCAAAATATGCATTTCTTGGATCATAGCCTGCTTCAACTAATGTCTCATAGCCAGCTTGCATTAATGCACAAACACCACCACATAAAACAGCTTGTTCACCAAATAAATCTGTCTCTGTTTCTGTTCTAAATGTTGTCTCAAGAACTCCAGCACGAGCACCACCAATACCTAAAGCATAAGCAAGTGCTAATTCTAAAGCTTGTCCTGTTTCATTCTTTTCAACCGCAACTAAGCAAGGAACTCCTTTTCCTGCTAAATATTCACTTCTAACAGTATGTCCTGGACCCTTTGGTGCAATCATCGCAACATCAACACCCTTAGGTGGAATAATTTGACCAAAATGAATTGCAAAACCATGAGCAAACATCAACATATTTCCTGGTTCAAGATTTGGTTCAATATCCTTCTTATACATTGCTGCTTGCTTCTCATCATTAATTAATATCATAATAATATCTGCTTGCTTTGCTGCTTCAGCAGTAGTAAATACCTTCATGCCTTGCTTTTCAGCCTTTGCCCATGACTTTGATCCTTCATAAAGTCCTACAATTACATCAACACCTGATTCCTTTAAATTAAGTGCATGTGCATGTCCTTGAGAACCATAACCAATTATAGCCACTTTTTTACCCTTTAAATAATTTAAGTCACAATCCTTTTGATAATAAATTTTTGCGTCTGCCATCTTCAATAATCTCCTTTAATCTTTCTTCTTTAGCTCACAATTTCCTCTTTGTATTGCTGTTACACCAGTTCGAATTACTTCCTTTATACCAAACTCATCAAGCATTGATATTATTGCGGTAACCTTACTACTATCACCAGTAACCTCAAGAATTATAGAATCATTAGTAACATCAACAATATGAGCTCTAAATATATTAGCAATCTCTATTATTTGAGTTCTTTGCTCATTTTTACAATCTATTTTAATTAATGCTAATTCCCTCTTAACAGCTTCATCGTCCATATATTCAGATATTGTAACTACATCCATAAGCTTTGCAAGCTGATTTTTAATTTGCCTGAACTCATTGTCTTCACATTCAACGACAATAGTCATTCTTGCAACATGCTTATTCTCTGTAGTACCAGAAGATAAACTCTCTATACTATATCCACGACGACTAAATAATCCTGCCACCCTTGACAGAACGCCCATATGATTGTTTACTAGCACCGATAATGTATGTCTAGCCACTATATAACTCCTTCCTAAATACCCATAAAATTTAGAGCATTTTTTTATATGTTCTTTTTTATTATAGCACTATTAAATTTAATGTCAATCTAAATCGAACATTTTTAAGTTTTTCTTTTTTATATCAAAATTTAATTCATATAATATTAAAAAAGCGCAAATTTAATTTTAATAATTTTTATTTTTTTAAAATTTTTTATTGAAAATCACTCATATGTAAAAATGTTCCGTCATTTTCTATTGATGAAATTATTTTCAAGTATAATAAATTATCACTTTCAATCCCCTCAAGATGTAACACATCTAATACCATACATTTAATTAATGTTTTAGAATTCTTTATTAAAATTGCACCATCATCTAAGATAAAATCAATTCCATTCAGCTTGTCTTTTTCATCAGAATGATCATCTCCTAATGCTAAAGCTATATTCTTTTGATTATCCATTAACGAAGAAAAGCCAATGATATCACCTTTTTTAATCATTTTACCTGTAACACTTTGTGAACCTAATAGACAAATGATTTTATCATAGTCAACCATCATACTCCATGCACAGCACATCGCATAATTTTTATTTTCTTTATGATATGAAACAATATTTACACTATGATCTAACGCTTTAAAACTCATCTTTAATCTCCTTATATACAAATCTTCCATTATTTAAAATATCAACTATTTTTCCATTCTTTAATTTCGCTTGACAGCTTATATCATTTGTGCCAAATACTAAATCGATATGGTACTTTGATTTATTAATGTAATCTACATTTTTATAACTTTCATAGGAATTACCTAAAGCAATATGGCAGCCTAAATTCTCATCTAAAAGAGTATTATAATAAATAAAATTGTCATTTGGTATAACTATAGCTATCTCACCAGTGTAAAATAGATTATCATCCAATTGAAGTAATTGCTTTAAATTTTTTTCATTAACAATTTTTCCATTCTCAAAAAATATTTCATAATTATTGATTAAAATATTTTTATAAAATAAAGGCTTTGATGAAACCAACCTACCATTAACTCTATACTTATTAGGTGTTGCAAATATTTCATAACAAGGTATATTAGGCTCATACACAATATTGTTTATCGTCTTCCAGCATTTACCCATAAAATGATAATCATCTACCAAACCTACCTCTAAATATGTACCTAACGATGTACCAAATATCAAGTAATCTATTTTCAAATCAGAAAAAACATCAATATATTCTTCAAGCAACGAATATTTATTGGTTGAATCAATAACTCTATTCCATAATTCAGAAATTGAAATTTGGAGCTTGTTTGCCCAATACTCATTTGGTATTGTCGCAATTGTATGCTGAGTTATATTAGCTTTAAAATAATCATTAACAAAATTAAGCTTATAAATATTATCATTATAGCTATCAACTGATTTCGTTCTAGTAATAGGTATAGTAAAAGGAGATAATAAGGTGATTCTCACAAAAAGATTTTCAACAAGTTTTTTATACTTATCAATCTTTTTATTCAAAAACAACTCCCAATCCTTATTAATCTCCTTTTCAATTTCATTTCCATCAAGATATGTGATTATAACATCGGACGCTCTCGATTTAAATAGTTTTTCTTTAAGTAAATATATAATAGGACCATTTTGAATCGAAGAAACAATCTCAACAACTTGATTGGGTTGTAGCGAAATCCCTTTATGTATAATATAATCTAAATACTTATTAATCTTCTTTATCAAGCTTGAATCTAGATTTAACATAAGAAATAATAGCTTCTACTGATTCATCAACACCAATCTTTGAATTGATGCATAAATCATAATTTGCAGCTTTGCCCCATTCATTATCTGTATAGAAATTATAATAGCTCTTTCTCTTTTTATTTTTCTTTATAATTTGTGATTCTGCCTTTTGTGGTGATAGTCCATAGTATTCTATAGCTCTTTTTACCTTTTGTTCCATTGGAGCACATATAAAAATATTTACAACATTAGGATAGTCTTTTAATACATAATCTGCACATCTTCCTACAATTACGCATGATTCCTCTGAAGCTATTTTTTTAATTGCTTCAAACTGCGCTAAAAACACTTTTTGACTTAATGTCATATCATAGGAATATACTCCTAAACCATTCCCTAAAAAGCCATCCTTCTTTTCATCATAATTCTTGAAGACAGCCTCAGACATTCCAGAGCACTCTGCTGCCTTACTTAGTAATTCACTATCATAAAAAGAAATACCTAGCTTTTCAGCTAATAATTTAGCAATAAATCTTCCTCCACTACCATACTCTCTTCCAACAGTTATAACATATTTCATCGTATCACCTTCCTACTGTAATTCTATCATATTTTTATTTATTTTAGTAGTAAAACAAGACATTTTTTGTAAATTTTAAATTCATTTGACATTTTTTTTCTTTTTTTTTAAATTGTTATTGACAATTAATTATCATATGATATAATTAAGTGATTTTTGAATGGCCCGTTGGTGAAATGGTTAACACACATGCCTTTCACGCATGCACTTATGGGTTCGAACCCCGTACGGGTCACCAAATATAATGACGATAGTGATCACATAAATTTTATCCCTTAACAATCCTATTATATTACCTTTGTGATCGCTATTAACATAGAAAAAGAAGCTTAGGCTTCTTTTTTTATGCTTAAAAAAGCTGTGAAAGATTTTTAATTCACAGCTAAAAAATTATATATTAAATATTTTCATACATAGCATTACAAGATATCCTACAATATTAGAAGAAAGAAATAAAACAACTAAACAAACAAGAGAATATCTAACTTTCTTCCTACTTTTGAATAAATATATAATACCTAAACCAGCATTAACACATAAGCCTGAAACTAAAGCAGCAAAAGGTATTCCATTTGCAGTAAATAGCTCAGTAATTAAAACTGATGAGGCACAATTAGGTATAAGGCCAATTAATGAAGATAATAAGGGTGATAAAAATTGATTTTTATTTAGAAAATCTAATATTACCTGTTCTCCAATGAAATAAAATGAAAAACCAAAAATAAAATTAACAATTAAAACATAGATAAAAATCTTTAATGAATGAATTAATGGATGAACAACATGCAAGTATATACTACTATTCTTACCATTAGTATGACAGCAAGATGAATTATTAACTTCATTTATCTCTCCAATAATAGTTTTTTCTTTAATAAAAAAATCAACCATATATCCGATAATAAATCCAAAAATAAATTTAATTAATAATAAACTAATTGTATAGAATATTTTTGACGAATCTGATAATAGGATTGGTAGAGCCTCATCACTACATGCAAAAAATACTGCAGTTAATGTTCCCATTGTAATATGACTTTTCAAATATAAATCTGCAGCAACAACACTTATTCCACATTGAGGTATTATTCCAACTGCTGAGCCAATTATTGGATTTAATTTCCTATGCTTATTGAAAAGCTTTGTTATTTTATTTTCAAAAAAAGATAAAACAACATAGATAACAAAAGCAAAAATTAATACCTTCAAGCTATCTAAAAATACATCTAATAATACATCTAGCATTAATTACTCACACTCCTTACAATTGCCATACAAAGTAATTAAAGATACATCAATATTAAAATCATATATTTTTTCTATATTATTTATGAATTCTTTTGCATCATCTATATTCAAATGAATTATTTTACCACATTTACAACATTTCATATGAAAATGATTGTTACAATCTAAAAAATATTGATATTCATAAGAATTCTCAACTTCATTATAATTCTTTTTAATTATATTTTTACTTTCAAGGTTTTGTAACTGTCTATAAATTGTTGCTTTATTCATTTTATCTTTTAATTCATCAATTAACGAAATTGCCGAAAAAGATTTATTTCTATTATTATTAAATATATCAATTAATAATTTTTGATTATCTGTTTTGTACATATTATACTCCTTATAATTAAAAATGCGACTAAGTCGCAATTTGAATTATAATATATCATTAAATAAAAATCAATAGAAAAATATTACTTTTATTATTCAATACTTTATGACTAATAAAAAAACTAACCAAGAAGCTAAAATTACAAAAATGGCTTAAAAAAGCCATTAATTAACAATATGGTGCTCACCGTTGGAATCGAACCAACCTTTCAGCCTTACCATGGCCGCGTACTACCGATGTACTAGGCAAGCACTTATATTAATTTAAGATATTCTTTATCTTGTTAGTTAAATCATTATATGCTAATGTATAAGCCAAATTACAAATATTATAAATAGTTTCACTGACAGCTGCCCCATGGCCTTTAACAACAGGCTTATTTACACCAAGTAAAACAGCACCACCTAAAGAATTATAATCATATCTATTTTTTAAATCTGAAATAATTTTATGATATATTTCATTATTTTCTTTATTTAATGATTTTCTAGCAATGTCATCGATATTTTTAAATATAGCATTTGCAGTACCTTCAATGGTTTTAAGTGCAACATTTCCCGAAAAACCATCACATACAATAACATCAGCCCCTGAAGATAATATATCCTTTCCTTCAATATTGCCACAAAAATTAAGTTTAGATTCTTTTAATAATAAATGTGCATTTTTAATTATCTCACTACCCTTTTGATCTTCTGCCCCATTAGACAGCAATACTACTTTAGGATTATTCACACCCTTTGTTTGCATAAATGCAGTACCCATTTGAGCAAATTCAAGCAACTGAATAGCTCTACAATCAGAGTTAGCACCACAATCTACAATACAAAAATCTTTTTTTAAACCACCCAAAACAGATGACAAGGCTGGTCTTATCCGAGATATTTTTCCAAGAATAAAAATACTAGAAGCTAGTACCGCTCCTGTACTACCACAAGATGTAAAGGCCTTAACATCATCATTATCTCTACAGATTTTTAATCCTTTAACGAGAGAAGAATTTGGCTTAGTTTTAAAAACTATTGTCGGGACATCATAGTTAGTAATTTCTTCCTGACAATCAACTATTTCTATCTGATTCACATTATATTCTAAATTAGATATTCCTTCAAGAATTAAATCCTTTTTACCACAAAGAATGACATATAAATTTGGATTTTCATTAATTGCCTTTATTGCACCTGGAGCTAAAATTTTAGGGCTATTATCTGCCCCCATAAGGTCAACGACTATCTTTATCATAATCAACCTCATAGATTTCATTTAATTCATTAAGCTTAATCTGAATTCTTTCTTGTGCCAAAGCAGCAATCTCATTCTTCTTTAAATCTTTGTATTCATCATAATAAATTGGTTTTAAAATATGACAACCAACATGTACGAAGTCTTTCGAAGGGTCTAAAAAAACTCGCCATGAATCATACAAGCAAATCGGAATTATTGGGCATTTTGATTTAATTGCAGGAACAAAACAAGGTGTATTGAATGTTGACATTGTATTCTTATTATCAGTGTAGCCTGCTTCAGGAAATATTATATATTTATATCCTGCTTTTATTTCATCCACCATTTCATTATATACTTTGATTTGTGATTTTAAATCATCAAAATCAATTCTTTTACTATTTAGCATATCGCAAATATGTTTTATTAAAAAACCATTTGAAACCTTTGAATTAATCAAAAATGATGTAGGAATTTTTTCTAATGCATGCAAAACGATTGGACAATCATCTCTTCCCTGATGATTACAAACAAAAATACATCCCTTTATATCATCAGTAATATTTTCTAAGCCTGTAACATCTATTTTTACCTTAAAATCTTTATGATATTTTTTTAACCATTTTATTGCAAAGCTATGTCTATCTTTAAATGACATTAAATCATTTTTTACAATTCTTTTGCATTTATTATTTAGATAAAAAATATAAATAAAATTTTTTCGAAAAACTCGTTTTCCTCTTGATATTAAATTTCCATCAGGATCAAAGCCAATACGTTGTTTCATCATAATCATTCCTATTTTTTATTAAATTATTATATCATTTTTTTATAAAAAGTAAATATGGTTAACCATTTGGAATTAAATTTTTATGATTAACCATTTGGAATTAAATTTTTACTTTTTAGCAATTTTTTTCCATAAACATCAATTAATAAAGCACCTAATGGAGCTGTAATTATTATAGCTAACACTGAAACAGCTAAAATAACCTCACCCGTATTTAGGATTTAACACCCCAAAATTTAGGATTTGATTCATATTTTTGA
>JBJEFS010000172.1:0-1534 GCA_051874325.1 Anaeroplasma sp. | reverse complement strand
TTTTTAGTGTTTATTTTTAGAATTATATTATACCTGCCTATCAAATATGTTTACGGATTTATCTACAATAAATTCATCATTATAAAACTTAAGTTCACACATATTAACAATATTATCTTTTCTTTCAATAATCATATCAATTTGTGCTCCAAGATTATCATCCTTTTTTGACCATGCAAATTCATTAGTGCTTACTCCACTAATACCTAATGCTCTTTTTATCTGAGCTATATGATTGAAGCATACATTTTCAAATGCTATACCTCTCCATGAAACTATTTTTTGTGATGTTATATTTGAAATCCAAAAATCTTTTGGCAATTGTCTTTCACCATCAATAAACTTCAAATAAAAATTACAAAATGAATCTGTCAATCTAAAATATTCTTCACGTTTACTTCCACCAAAAGGTACATATTTTACAATAAAGTCACTTTTAATTAATGAGTTAAGTGCATTTGATAAAGTCCCTCCGCCTGAAACGCTTGTTAAATTAGTTAATTCTAATCTTGTGCATCCACATCTTTTACTACCTATAGCTCTAATAATGGTTATCATCAAATCTGGGTTAGCGAAAATAGAATGAAATAATCTATTGAATTCATCCTTCAAAGGGGCATTAGCAGCAAAAAACATATTGTCTATATTTTGTGCAATACTTAAGCCACTTTGGTAATAACTCATGTAATATGGAACTCCCCCTGTTATCATATAAGATTGAACAATATCATATCTTGAAAATTTAATATTTTCATTATTAAAATAATCTTCGCATTCTAAAAGTGTAAAAGGTGATAGTTTTATTTCATAAGTAAGTCTATTATAAAGTCCACCATGATTATTAATTAACTTATCAGTCATCCATGATGTAGCACTTCCACAAACTATAAGCATTATATTTTTTCTTGAGCACGCCCACGTATTCCAAAAGCCCTCAAATGCTGTTATAAATCCAGATTTAGGAGTATCAAGCCATGGCAATTCATCAATAAAAATTAATTGTCTTTCACCATTATCTATTTCTTGTAAAAATATTTCCAACATCAAAAAAGCATCCATCCAATTATCAGGGCATTTACTTTTTTTCATTCCTGATAATAGTAAAGAATTGTAAAAATGCTTTAATTGCTTCTTTAAGGGGCTTATCTTTCCATTAGATTCAATTGGTGATAGTCCAGCATGCTTAAATGTTATTCTTCCATTAAAAACTTCATTTATTAAATATGTTTTACCTATTCTTCTCCTACCGTATACTGCTACAAATTGAGACTTCTCACTGTCATATAATTTATTCAAAATTTCAATTTCTTTCTTTCGTCCAATCATATTAATTAGCCTCCAATCATGTTATAAACAGCCTTATATCTATATTATATTAGTTTCACGGCTGATTATCAACGCTTTTTTTATAATTAATATTAACATTCAATAATAGATAAATTAACTATTAGAATAGACTGAAGAGGTCATTTAAAACTCTCAATGGACTTTTTAAATTTTCGCTAAAAATAACTCAAAATCATTTTCCATTCAA
>JBJEFS010000171.1:0-1535 GCA_051874325.1 Anaeroplasma sp. | reverse complement strand
GTCATGTTGTAAAAGTAATAGATAATGATAATGTATTAATATATTTATATAGATTATGTGCTGGAAATATTGAAGGGATTGTAAACAAATCGAATTTAAAAGCATTACCTAGTAATGATTATGAACATAAACTTATTTCTTATTTTGAATATTTAGATATAAGAATTATAAAAGCAGACTATGGTGAAATAATATTTAGTCAAATGAATGATTATTATGTATATTATAGAAAACCTACAGTTGAAGAAAGAAGAGAAATTGTAATTAATTTCATAAAGAGATTTAATGGAGATTACATCAAGATTAACACAATCGCAAAATTATTAGGAGTAAAAACAAGAACAATGCAACACTTGATAAACAATTTAGAAAAGGAAGGGTTTATCAAAAGAACCAAACCGGAAATAGGAGAAGGTAAGGTTTGATATAAAATTGAATACATTAAAGATGATATTGAAATAAAACCATCAGATCTTACAATAGAGTATTTATATGATGCTGATAATCCTGCAGGAATTAGAGATTATGATTGGGATGAATTTAAAGTAATACCTTATGTATATGATAATGACTTTACCAAAGCTGATGCAGCATTTCAAATATCGGTATTAAGAGATTGTCAACAATCTCTTGATAGAAAAAGAAAAGAATTTAGGAATAGAAAATAATAATGAAAATCTAGTTTTAGTTGGTGAAAATTAACAAAATTAGATTTTTTTTTATTTTTTTAGAAAAATACCCCGCTAAAATGGGTGCAAAACAGTATTTATGATGAAGGCTGTAAATGCTTTAAATAATTAAAATGTATACTAGCATACCAATATAGGTGAAGAAATTAAAATATAATGTCCACTTTATCTATTTTTCATTCCTATATAATGAAGAGATATTATTGGCTAGTTCTTTAGAGGACGCTCTAACACTAGTAAGACTATCAAATGAAGAAAGAAGCTATTTCAGGTATTGTTAAAGAGATTGAAGTTAATGAAGAACCGATAAATAGAAATTATATTAAATCTATTAAATTAAATTTCAATGTTTCTAACAATGATTCGTATGAATTCGAAGTATCTGGAGATGAACTGGTTGTTACTGATGTAATGCTAGAAAGCTACCATGAAAATACTGACATTGAGTTACAAGTTGATGGAGAAATTATAAATCTAAGAAGAAATATAAAGTTACATATAAAATGATTAAAGATTACATTAAAGAAAAATATGGTTTTGAAACACATACTTCATATATTGCTGAAGTCAAGAGGGACTTAGGATTAGAAATGATAAATGAAAGAATGAAAGTTACACCTAAGAATCCCGTTAAGCATCCATCACAAAAGCATAGAGATGCTATAGAATATGCATTAAGATATTTTAAAATGATTTAATTTAAATCTTGACTATATAGAAATGAAGGATAATATTTTAGTGAAATTAAAGGTGTGATTGCATAAATTTATGTAGATTTATATCAAGAAAATTGATATAACCGTAGTTTGCCAGTTGATGAAAAGAAAAATCAAGTAATTATCCTCA
>JBJEFS010000170.1:0-1537 GCA_051874325.1 Anaeroplasma sp. | reverse complement strand
TAAATTTAAATTCAGTAAATTCATTTAATTTATATGCTTATTGTAATAATAATCCAGTTATGTATTATGATCCTAGTGGAAATAGTGGTATTGCTGCAATTGTTATTGGTACTATAATTGCTGCAGTAGCAATTGGTGCAACTATTCATGATATTTATTTAATAGCAAATAGTAAAGAAAATGGTCTATCTGTTTCTGTTTCGGATAATAATATTCATATTGAAAATTCTTATAAGCTTTTAACACCGTGGATGATATATGGCTATAGTTTTTATTTGAATCATATTAATCCTAATACTAAAGATATAATAAAAGGTAGTACAGCAGGTGTTCAATTTGAATGGGAATTGCATAATTGTGCTGCTTGGTTAGGCTTTGGAGGAGATTCAGCCAAACATCTCGATGTAGGCAAATCTATTTTTACAGATGGGAAAAACCGTCAATCAAAGGATAATAATGGAAATATTAATATAACTTATTATTTGTCAATAGGAATGAGAGTGGGTTATATTATCTTAGGTAATCCTATTTATTGGATTTGGGATTTAATTATGAATGGAGGATTCTAAATGAAGAAGAAATTATTATATATTATTCTTATAATAATAGATAGTATTTTTTTAATTCCAATATTCATATGTTTTATTATGATTCTTCTTCCTAGAAAAGATAATACTTCTGAAGCAAAAGAAGAATTCTCAAAATATTTTAACGGAAAAGAAGAAGTTGTTTTAAACATTGATGATAATTTTTATTTTGAAAATAGTGTTATGAAGAGTGAAAATTTATATACTGGAAGCAGATATGGTACTAAGCTTTTTTATGAAAATTTAATATATTATGTTTCGGTTAATTCAAAATGGAATCTTATGTTAACAAATTTTTGCATTTGTTCGTGTGATTTTTATGGTGAGAATATTAATACTATGTATACAAAAGAATTAAATATATATGGGGACATAGATATTGAAGCGCATAAGGATACTTATTTTTTTAAATATAAAAAAAATGATGTATATTTTATTGATAAATATACAATACCAACAGGAATTTATGAAAATATCGATAGTGGAAAAAATTGTAATTTATCCGATTATTTTGTAAACGAAGAAGAAAATAAATATAATATTGAAATAATTGATAATGAATCTTCTAATTATCATGATAAATTTGTCATTACTGAGTTAGATACAGGAATAACAAAAATAATTGATGATGATTTTTTAAAGGAGACTATATATATTGATTCAATGGAAAAATTCAATTATAGTATAAGGAGATTTGATATATCTAATGGGCATATTTTATTAACGTATTCAATAGGTGCAGGTAGTAAATGGACATATTCATATTTGATTTTTGAATATGATTTTGCTTCAGATACTTTAGAATATAAACAATTAACATTTCCTTATGATACTATTAACATAAAAATTATTTATATTGGTTAATTTATTTGATATATAACTACTTAGCAATATCGTAGTAAAATATACTTATACAGCATATGGAGAAGTAAGTATAACCGGAAATACAA
>JBJEFS010000169.1:0-6038 GCA_051874325.1 Anaeroplasma sp. | reverse complement strand
TTAATACAAACATATTTGTTCCTTTTAAATATGTACTTTTTCTTAATTGAACTACTTGTAAAATAAATCCTGATAAAGACCAAAAAACAAGAAAAGTTCCTACTGTACCCATTAAAATTGGTGGTAGCATACTAATAAATGTATCTAATGTTCTTGCCCCAGCTGTAACTTTATAATAAGCAATACCTAATAATACTACTGCTATTATAAATGTTATTACTGAAATAATTGGATTTTTAATTTTTATTTTCTCATTCTTTTTATTAGCATTTAATAAACTTATTAATTTATATCTTGAAACAGTTATTGTATTAAAGAACATAGCTACTAAATACATAATTGTAAAATAAATACATGTTTTTATGCAAGCATTTTTTGAAAATACAAATTGAAATTTACTCATATCTGCTTCAAACAATTTAGCAACAAGTATTGACATAAATTGTGATGCAAATATTCCTATTACTAGACCAACAGCAAGTGATATAATTCCTACAAATATTGTTTCTAATAATATAATTTTTGATATTTGTCTTTTTCCCATTCCTAATGTCATATATATACCAAATTCCTTTTTTCGCCTGTTAATTAGGAAATTATTAGCATATACTATTAGCAATGCTAAAATAATAGCTACAAATATAGAAACATATCCAAGCATACTTATCATAAGTTTGATTATGTCCTTTGTTGAATTAGATACTTGTAACATTGCTTCTTGACTATCTAATGAGTTGAACATATAGAATATTGCAACTCCTAACACTAATGTTAAAAAATATATAGCATAATCTTTAAAGCTTTTTTTCATATTTTTCATTGATAATTTAAATAACATCGTTCAAATCACCTCCAAGAAGTGTTTGCACCTCAATTATCTTCTCAAAGAATTGTTTTCTTGTATCATTTCCTTTTACTAACTCATTAAAGATTTTTCCATCTTTTATAAATATAATTCTATCTGCATAACTAGCTGTAAAAGCATCGTGTGTTACCATTAAAATAGTTGCATTTAATTTTTGATGTAAGTAATCAAATGTCATCAATAGTTGTTTTGCTGATTTACTATCTAATGCACCTGTTGGCTCATCTGCTAATACTATCTTAGGATTTGTTATTATTGCTCTTGCAGCTGCACATCTTTGTTTTTGCCCTCCAGATACTTGATATGGATATTTGTTCATTATTCCTAAAATATCTAATTTTTTTGCTATTTCGTGAACTCTATTGTTAATTTCAGTAGCATTTACTTTTTGAATTGTTAATGCTAAAGCTATATTTTCATAAATTGTTAATGTATCTAATAAATTAAAGTCTTGGAATATAAAGCCTAGTTCCTCTCTCCTAAATTTGTTTAATTTATTTCCTTTAAGCTTTGTAATATCTTCTCCGTTGATAATGATATGTCCTGCTGTTACTCTATCAATAGTAGATACACAATTTAAAAGTGTAGTTTTACCAGATCCACTTGCTCCCATAATTCCTACAAACTCTCCATTTTTTACATTAAAGCTAATATTGTCTATTGCTTTTGTTAAATTAGATTTGTTTCCATAGTATTTTTCTATGTTTTTAACCTCTAATACATTTTCCATCAAAAAAACTCCTTCCCTTTCTTTGTATATCTACATTATAAATTCATTTTAAAATAGTTGCCATCGATTTATCTTACAATAACATTACATTTTTTGTAAGATTTCTCATCTAGAGCAAATCGTAACGCATTAATATTTACTACACTTTAAATTTTTTTATGAGTTCCGTTAATTGGTTCGTGCGCCAAATTTATGACATAAATTTGTGTTCAATGTAAGTTTTATTTCTTATAAAAGTCAGTATGACTTTTATAAGAAATAAAATTAAGCCCATAACTAATATGGACTTACAAATTCATAAAACTGCTTTTAGGGAATATAATTCTTACTTCTGTTCCTATATCTTTTTCTGAATTTAATTCTATTCCTAATCCTAATTTGTTGCATAATTTCTTACATAGATATAACCCAATACCAGTAGATTTCTTGTTTATTGTTCTCCCATTTTCCCCTGTAAAACCTTTTTCAAAAACTCTTGTAATTTCTCCTTTTTTTATTCCAATCCCATTATCTTTTATATATAAAACAACATTTTCTCTTTTTGAAATAGCATATATTTCTATCTTTCTATCTTTAATTTTTGAATACTTAATTGCATTTTGTATAATTTGATTTATTATAAAAACTGTCCATTTGCTATCTGTATATACTTCTTGTTCTAAATCGTGTAATTCTATACTTGTCTTACTTGAAAGTAATGCACTTTTATTTTTCAAAATTGCTCCATTTACTATTTCTTGCAAATTTGATTTTGTAACAGCATAATCTTTGTTAGCGGTATTACTTCTAGCATAAAACAATGCTTGTTCTGTATAATTTTCTATTTTATCAAGTTCTTCATCAATGCTTTTAGTTATCTCATTTTTATTATTTTCAATAATCAATTTAGATGTAGCAATTGGTATTTTTATTTCATGAATCCATAATTCTATATATTCCTTATAATCTTCTTGTAATCTCTTATAAGTATTTACATTTTCTAGCATAGATTTTCCAGCTTCTTGCATAGATTTTTTTAATATTATGCCCTCAAGAAAATCTGGAGCATTTATTATTTCTGATATTAAGTATTTATCCTCTAATTCATCTAAATTACTTTTTAATTCATTATAAAAATTCTTCTTTTTTCTATATTCAATAGCAATATCAATACCAATTATTAAAATTGGACATATTGCTATATAAAGCCTTGTAAATACTCCAATTTGCGTATAAGGTAATAATAATATCTCCGAACTTACTATTAGAAATAATACTAAAAAAATCAATAATATCTTTTCTTTTATAAAATCTTTAAATCTCATTTTAATAGATACCCCTGTCCCCTTCTTGTTTCAATTTGATCTATTAGTCCTAATTCTTCGAGCTTTGTTCTTAATCTTTTAATGTTTACATTTAATGTATTATCATCAATAAATTCTTCACTTTCCCATAAATAGTCCATTATTTCATCTCGAGATATTACTTGTTGCCTATGTAAAACCAAATACTCTAATATTTTATATTCGTTTTTTGTTAGCTCAACCTTATTATCTTCTTTTTCTATAATTCTCCCTGCTGTATTTAATACAAACTCTCCACAGTCTATTTTATCTGGATTATTTCCTGCATTTTGATTTCTTTTTAATAGTCCAACAATTTTTGCTAGAAGTATTTGAATATTATATGGCTTTGTTACATATTGATCCGCACCATAATTTAATGAAAGTAATTCATCCATTTCACTATCTCTGCTAGTTACCATTATAATAGGCACATTAGATGTTTTCCTTATTTCTTTGCATATAAATTCTCCATCTGTATATGGTAAATTTATATCCAATAATAATAAATCTGCTTGTATCTTTAGTATATCTTCTACTGCATTATTAAACTTTTTTAGACTTGTTGCTACAAATCCGTTTTTATTTAAAAATGTTTCTAATTCATTTCTTAATTTTTCATCATCTTCAATTATCAGTATTTTTTGCATTTTACTAACCTCCAACAGCATTATACTATATTTTTGCTAATATGTATCTTACATTTTTCGTAAGATTTCTCTTTCTATAAGAAAGATTAGTTATATTTCAAACCAATCTTGCAATTTGTAATAATTTTAATATGGCTTTTCCCCATCAAGCCATCCTTTGTCTTTCCAATAACTAGAATCTGTTCTATTCCAACCATTTTTTTGTGTCATACCAAACATTTTAAAAAAGAATCTTGTTTTTAATCCTACTTTTTTATAACTTATACTTCTTTTTATTTTATTTGCTTTAATCTTTACTTGTTTTTTTATTTTATTTTTATTCTTATAATCTATGTAATTACCACTCATTTCCATAGTAGTAACTCCATAATTATAAATTGTAGGTATTCCCCAATAAAACATATTATTTTTTATTAATTTAACCGTATCTTTTACTCCTGAACCTCCTGCTGATGTTATTATCAAACCAACTTTATTAAACATACTTTCTTTTGGTCTATGTACTAACCATATATAAGCAAGATGATCTAGCAATGCTTTTAATCCACTAGAGCAAGACATAACAAATATAGGTGTAGCAATTATAATTAAATCTGATTTTTCTATTCTTTCAATTATTGGATTAACAAATTTAAAATGAGGACATTCATTTTCGCCTTTTAATATGCAATTTGCACAACCATAACAAAACTCTTGGAAATCATTTGGAAGAATTATCTCATCAAATTCATTGTTTCTATCTTTAAACTCATCCAAAAATAAATCTGTAATTGCCCTTGTGTTTCCTTTATGTGGTGTTCCCATAATTGTTAAGATTCTCATAATTTTACCTCTTTTCTAATTTGTACTAATATTCCTTTTATTTTTTCTATTTGCTTTTTTCTGTTCTTTCTTTTTCAATTTTTCACATCTAGTTAATGATTTTCTAGAATTTTTATTAGGGTGATATTTTTTGCACTCATCACAATTACCATATCTTTCACATTTTACTCTTTTCCAGGAACATTCTATATAATCCTTTTTTAATTATCTCCTAAATTATGATTTAATTTTTTCTATATCTCATTTATTCCTTTACTTATTAACTCGTAGGCACGATATTCAACATCTGCAATGTTAAGTAAAATATCGCTAGAAATATTTATATTATTTCTTTCATCTAATAAATAATCAATAAATATATCACATAATTTTTCAAAGTATTTACCAGTTTCTGCAAATAAATTACCTGCTTTTTTTATATTGCTATTATCATACTCATTACCAATTTCTATTAAAACATTACTCATTTTATCTCTTGAACAAGCAAATACAACATCATCTTTTTTATCTATACCTTTTAGTCTATTCGGTGTAGCTGGTACTGTACCACAAAATTCTACAAAATTTTTAAGGATTTTTTTAGTATCATCTTTTCCAAGTAAATTTTCCCATTTTATTATTTCTTGTGCTAATTTTCTTATTCCATTTACTCCTAAAAAGCTAGTTTGTGGATTAAGAAATTGTTCTGATTTTATTTTCATTGATTTTATAAATATTTCTTTTTTACAAGTAGGTTTGTCCATTCTAATAGTACAAATTGTATTAGGGTTAGATAATCCTTTATAACTAGCACTCATTGCTAAATAGAGATTATTGTATGATATATTCATAAGTTCTTTTCTACCGCAATCATAGAAATATACTTTTTCTTCTTCATCATCATATCCTACCATTAAGAAGTAATGAAATGGAATATGCTCCTTATGATATATTTTTTCAAAATAATCTAAATAATACATATCCAAAGCACCTATAACAACAGAATAATCATTATCAATTTCTTTCTTTGCTTTTTTTAGTGCTAATTCAGGTGTTTTAGACTCTATAAAGTGATAATCAAAATTAACTATTGGAGCAAGAAATTTATACATTTGTTTAGTTCTGCCATCTCCAAATGACACCATTCGTTTTATATCTGATTTATTTGTTTTTATATAAGCAAAACTACAAAAGCCACTCATAGCAAAAAAGAATTGACTAGGAAGTTTTTCGCCTGTTTTATTCATATAAATATCTTCAATACCATTCCACATACACTCATAATCATCAAAGTGATGAGAAAAGTTTTCTAATATTTTTTTCATATTCTCCCCCTCTTACAAATAACTATTTTTATTTATTCGATAACTTGTAATTTAACTTAATGCAATAATAAATATAATTTTTAGTTGTTTCCATATTGTATTCTTTTAGAGCATCTTTTACTAACGTTTTATTACAAAATATAGGGCAACTGAAACTACTCCTATTATAATTGCATACATAAATAAAATTGCTAATGTACCCATAATTTTATCCCTCTCTTTCATTAATTAACATTAAAATCTTTTCTACATCTTTAAATATTAGACTTTGCATACTATCTTTATAGTTCAAGTAATTTATTTTTAATAATTTTTCTTTTATTTTATTATTTAAACTTTTTTTGT
>JBJEFS010000168.1:0-6047 GCA_051874325.1 Anaeroplasma sp. | reverse complement strand
AGAATATAATTAGTATAGCCGAAGTAATTCGGCTATTTTTTCTTTGTTTAGATTGAGAATATAATAATTAAAATTTTATATCTATTTATATTGAATTATTTATCTTTTAATTATATAATTATAATGTCATACAAAAAGTTTAGAAATTTTTAACTTTAAGTTTAGTAATGTAAAACTATAGGTGATATTATGAAACTAGGAATTAAAATAAAAGAAAAAAGAAAATTATTATGCTTAACTCAAGAGGAGTTAGCAAATAGGTGTGAGTTATCGAAAGGATTTATATCGCAGGTAGAAAATGATAAGGTATCTCCTTCAATTGAAACACTAGAACTTATTTTAGAGGTTTTGGGGACAACCTTATCAGATTTTTTTAAAGAAACGGATACTCCAAATATCATTTTTACTCAAGAGGAGCAATACGAAAAGGATTTTGGTTCATATAATCAGGTATGGCTAGTACCTACGGCACAAGAGCATATTATGGAGCCTATATATATAACACTAATGCCGAATTCAGAAACTGTTCTTGATTATCCCCATTACGGTGAGGAATTTGGATATGTTATTGATGGGGAAATAATTGTTTGTTATGGCGATAAGGAAGAAAAATGTAAAACTGGTGAATCATTTTATTTTATTGCAAATAAGGAACATAATATAAAAAATAAAACAAATAAGGTGGCTCAGATTATTTGGGTATCAAGTCCACCAAATTTTTAAGGAGAAGGAATATGGAAAAAAAACTAATTGAGCTTAGAGGAATACATAAAAGTTATGGTGATAATACTGTTCTAGATAATTTGAATTTATACATAAAGGAGAATGAATTTGTTACCTTAGTTGGTCCCTCTGGATGTGGTAAGACAACTACCCTAAGAATTATTGGTGGCTTTGAGGATGCTGATTATGGTGAAGTAGTACTTGATGGTGTAGTAATAAATAATATTCCTGCATATCAAAGGCCTATTAACACTGTATTTCAAAGATATGCTTTATTTCCACATTTAAATGTATTTGATAATGTGGCATTTGGCTTAAGAAATTTTAGTAGAATTATGTCAGATATAAAGACTAATTGTGCAAGAAAGTATGAAGCGCAAAGAAGCGAAATTTCAAAAAAGCTTAATGATAAGAGTATTTCTAAGGAAGAAAAAGCAGAATTAAAGGGACAATTAAAGGAGATTAAGCTTTTAATTAATAATGATATAATTAAAACTAAAGAAACCTTAATTGCATCTAAGCTTGAAGCAATTGAAAATAAATATGAACCTTTAATTAAAGAATTAGATGAAAAGATTGATATTGAATGGGAAAAAGACGATGAGGTAAAAAAAGCCAAAAATAGAATTAAAGAAATAGAGACATTAATACATGAAGCAATTCAAGATGGAACTTCTAAATCAAAGGCCTCTAAAACATATGAATCAGAATTAAAGACCTTAAAGAAGATTGCTGTATGGGAGGAATTAACTAATCTTGAGCATCAAAGAAAACAATTATTGAAGGATAAAATGCTAGAAATAAAAAGTGCTAAATCTTTAATGATGAATAAAAAACAAATTAAAGAAGCAGTATTTGAGGCTTTAAAGTTAGTTAAGCTTGAGGGATATGAATATCGTAAAATAGATGAAATGTCTGGCGGACAACAACAAAGAGTAGCTATTGCGAGAGCAATTGTTAACAAACCAAAGATTTTATTATTAGATGAACCACTTTCAGCTTTGGATTTAAAATTACGTCAAGAAATGCAATATGAATTAAAGGAAATGCAAAGAAAACTAGGTATTACCTTTATTTTTGTAACTCATGATCAGGAAGAAGCATTAACAATGAGTGATACTATTGTCGTAATGGACAAGGGTGTTATTCAACAAATTGGTACTCCTGAAGATATTTATAATGAGCCTAAAAATTGTTTTGTTGCTAATTTTATTGGTGAATCTAATATAATTAGAGGAGTATATAAAGGCAATAAAATTGTTGAATTTATGGGAACAGAATTTGAATGTGTAGATGAGAATTTTAAAGTTGGAGAGGCTTGTGATGTTGTAATTAGGCCTGAGGATTTTGATAGGGTAGCTCCAGAAAGTGCAAAAATTATTGGTATTGTTACTGATATAGTATTTAAAGGTGTTCATTTTGAAATATGTGCAGATGTAAATGGTATGGAATTTGTTATTCATGACTATGAAATTGCTAAAGTAGGAGATAAGATAGGTCTAAATGTCGATCCATATGAGATTCATCTTATGAAGGTAAATGAATAGATTTAAAAAATTATCAATTCCATATATTGTATGGATGGTTATATTTACAGGTATTCCATTACTTTTAATGATTTTATTTGCATTTTCAACTATTGAATCCTTTTCAGCCTACACATTTTCTATTTCTGACTTTAGATTTACTACAAGTAATTTAGCTAGTTTATTTAATTATACGTTTATTAAGGCATTTTTGCGTTCAATGCTATATGCCTTAATCGCTACTATCTTAGCTTTTTTAATAGGTTATCCAATTGCTTATTTTGTATCAAGAAGTAAACTAAAAAACAAATATTTGTTATTATTAATTTTTATTATGCCAATGTGGACTAATATGCTTTTAAGAATTCAAACTATAAATAATTTATTAAGTGAGAATAGCTTTTTTACAAATGTTTTTAATTTTACAATTGATTTATCAAATTATAAGGCTGTTAAGATAATTGCAGTTATGACGATTGTATATTTACCATTTATGATTTTCCCTATTTATACTGTATTAGAAAAAATCGATAAATCTATAATTGAAGCTTCAAATGATTTAGGTGCAGGGAGTATTAAAACCTTTTTTAAGGTTACTTTACCAATGTCTTCAAAAGGAATCTATTCAGGTGTTATGATGGTTTTTCTTCCTGCTGCAATGGGATTCACAATTCCTAAGATTGTTACAAAGGAAGACCCTCATTATGCTATGGTGGGTTTATTGATTGAAAGACAGTTTAAAAACTATATAACCTTCTTTAATACAGGTAGTATGTGGAGCTTAATAATCATCATATTTGTATTAGGTAGTTTATATATAATATCTAAAGTAGATGAGGATGGTGAGACATTATTATGATGAATGATAGAATTATTGTCGAAAAACCACTATCACAGAAAGTGAAGAAATATAGTTATAAAACCTTTGTTATCGCTTTTATTGTTATTGTATTAGTTATAACCTATGTACCAATATTAGTTATGGCTTTAACTAGCTTTTCAACAGATCCGTTGGGGTACCGATTTAATGATTTTACTTCAGTGTGGTATACAAAGCTATTTGAAAATGGTGATTTAAGAGATTCAATTGTTTTTACGCTACAAATTACCTTTTTATCTACTATTATTTCAACGATTTTTGGTACTATTTCTGCGATAGGAATAAATTCTTTAAGCAAAAAAGCAAAAAAGAGAATCATCATTTTGAATAATGTTCCTATATTAAATGCTGATATAGTTACTGCTGCATTTTTATTAATTATATTTCAATCTATTTCAATTATTTTGGGTGTAAACATTATATCTAAATTTGGATTTATTACTACTTTAATTGCTCATGTATTATTTTCAACACCTTATGTTGTTCTATCTGTTTTACCTAAGCTTAATGCTGATAATTCTTTGTTTGATGCAGCAATGGATTTGGGTTGTTCTCCAGCTAGTGCTTTATTTAAGGTAATTATTCCAAATATTAAATCAGGAATTTTTTCAGGTGCTTTACTCGCCTTTACAATGAGCATTGATGATTTTATTATTACATATTTTGTAAGTGCTAGTAATGACAATTTTTCAACATGGTTATATGGTAATTTAAAAACCTTACGTAATGGTCAATGGAATCAAGCATGTGCATATAATACTATTTTAATGGTTATTACATTTAGCTGTATAATTATTTATCAGCTTATTAGTGCCAAGAGGAGGAATGTAAAAAAGTGAAAAGAATATTTTATTTATGCTTTATAATGATTTCGCTATTTATTTTAGCTTCCTGTGATTCTAAGGGTTGTGATTTATTGATATTAAATTGGGGTGATTATATTTGTGATGACATAATAACTGCATTTGAAGAAGAATATAATTGTAATGTTAGAGTTGCGACGACTGATTCAAATGAATCAATGTACTCCAAAATTTTAAATCGAAATGCTGAATATGATTTAGTTGTTCCATCAGATTATATGATTGATCAAATGCATAAGGATAATTTACTATTAGAAATAGATTATGATTTATTAGAAAACTATAATGATGATATTTTTGTTGCTGAACTTCAAAATTTGATGGACAGTGATGATTGTAATTCATATAGGAATTATTATATTCCATATTTCTGGGGTTCCTTAGGGATTATGTATAGTACTAAAAAATATCCAGAATTAGATGAAATTGTTAAGGAATATGAATGGGAGGTATTATTTAATAAGGATATTCTTCCTAAAAATGTAAGAGTTGGGATGTATTCATCATCTAGAGATGCCCTTGCTGCTGCAGAATTATATAGAGGCTATTCATTGAATACTACAAATAGGGATGAAATAGATGATTGCATGGATTTACTTGCTAGTACAGATTTTTATGAATGGGGAACAGATGATTTAAAGCTTGACTTATCAGCTGGGAAAATCGATATCGCATTAGTATATTCAGGTGATTTCTTTGATGCTTATTATGCCGATTTAGAGGCAGAGGGTAATGAAGGGGAATCTAATACTGAAAATTATTCAATTTATTCACCAACTAGTCATAATAATGTATTCTTTGACGCAATGGTTATTCCTAATACATGTACAAATTATGAATTAGCTCATAAATTTTTAGATTTTATGCTTGATTTTGATAATTCATATGTAAATGCTGAATTTGTTGGTTATTGTCCAACCTTAAAGTCTGTATTTGATGATATAATAAATGATGAAGAGGGCTGGGGAGATATTATTGCGATAGATTCCTATAACCCTACTATAATAATTAATACTGATAATTCTTGGGCAGAGGTTTATAAATATTTAGGTGATGAAACCTATGCCTACATTGAAAGAAAATTTACTAATGTTATTTTTAGGTAGTATGTATTAATGTTTATATGCTCACATATTATTTTATAAAATAGTATAAAGACTTTCTAAATTATGAACCCTTTAAAGGTATGAGAAAGGAATGTTAAGTTAGTATGGATATAATTATGGATGAAAATATGTCTTTATATGAAGCTATTTATATTGCAAAGCCAGGAGACATTATTTATTTGTATTCAAAAATATATAAGGAAAAGGTTATTGTTAATAAACCACATTTAACTTTTATTGGCAACAATAGTACAATAGAATACGATGATTATCATGCAAGAATTATTCCCATAGAAAAAGGTGGGGATGGTGTAAAGACATTTGGTACTACTGGTAGCACAACCTTTTTAGTCAATCAAGAAGCAGATTATTTTATTGCCAGAAATATAGTATTCAAGAATACTCATTATAAAAGCATTGGAAAAAAAGGACAACAAGCAGTAGCCTTTAAAAGTGAAGCGTCTAATATATTAATTGAAAATTGTAGCTTTGTTTCTCAACAAGATACCTTGTATATTGATTATGGATTTAACAATAAAATAGTCAATTGCTATATTGAAGGAGATATTGATTTTATTTTTGGTAGTGCAAATTGTGAGTTTAAAAATTGTAGAATTATAGCAAATAATTCTTCAGGTGTCGCATATTTTACTGCACCAGACACTTTAATTATTAATGATACGGGCTTTGTATTTATAAATTCAGTTTTTAATGCACCTAATCCAGTTAAAGCCTTTTTAGGTAGAGCATGGTTTCCTACCGGTGCTCCTCAACCGATATATCCAAGATTAAGATTATATAACTGCAGCTTTATTGGTGACATTGAGCTGAATTTGATTCAGATGCATGAAGGAGATCCTACATATCATGAATTAATAATTGAGCATCCGATAATTGTTACAGTTCAGTCGTAAATAATTAAAATTTAAATATTTTAAGGTATGTGAAA
>JBJEFS010000167.1:0-6077 GCA_051874325.1 Anaeroplasma sp. | reverse complement strand
AGGAGAAAGTATTATTAACTTAGTACAATTCTTACTAGTTTAATAATACAAGGTATTATATGCTTAAGCTTAAAAATATAAAAAAGAATTACTTTGTTGCTGATACTACAGTTGAAGCTTTGAAGGGGATTGATTTATGCTTCAGAAAAAATGAATTTGTTTCTATTTTAGGTCCTTCAGGTTGTGGAAAAACCACTATGTTGAATATTATAGGTGGATTAGATAAATATTCAAGCGGTGATTTATTCATAAATGGAAGAAGTACTAGTGAGTTTAATGACCACGATTGGGATGTTTATAGAAATCATCGTATTGGTTTTATATTTCAAAGTTATAATTTAATTCCTCATCAAACTATATTAGGAAATGTTGAATTAGCTTTAACAATTTCGGGAATCCCAAAGGCTGAAAGAATTGAAAGAGCAAAAAGAGCATTAGATAGAGTTGGCTTGGCAAATCAATATAATAAGAAACCAAATCAGCTTTCAGGAGGTCAATGTCAAAGAGTTGCTATTGCTAGAGCATTAGTTAATGAACCAGAAATTTTGTTAGCCGACGAGCCAACAGGGGCACTTGATACAGAAACAAGTATCCAAATTATGGAATTAATAAAAGAAATAGCAAATGAAAGATTAGTTATTATGGTTACTCATAATCCTGATTTGGCTGAAAAGTATTCTACAAGAATAGTAAGACTTTTAGATGGAAATGTCATAGAAGATTCTAATCCTTTCTCCGAAGAAGATGAGATGAAGGAAATTGACATAATTAGGAAAAATGAACTTTCTGAGAATGATAATTCTTCTATAAAAAATAGAAAAGAGAAAGCTAAAATGTCCTTTTGGACCGCTTTTAAGCTTTCAGCAAAAAACTTGTTGTCTAAACGAGGAAGAACTATTTTAACGTGCTTTGCTGGGGCAATAGGTATCATTGGTGTTTCCTCAGTACTATCTGTATCTACAGGTGTTAAGGATTATATTGCATCGATGCAAGATGATATGCTTTCGGGTAATCCAATTACTATTCAAAAATCTGGCGTTGATATGACTGCATTGATGAACGAATCATCATTAACTGATAAAAGAGAAGCTTTAGAAGCTGGTGACTATGTAAATGTAAATGCTATGCTTCAGTATTTAATTGGTAATCAAGATGTTTTGATGAGTTTACAATATAATAATGAATTCAATAAGAATTATGTTGATTATATTAAAAGCATGCCAAAGGATTATTATCAAGCAATAACATTAGATTATGGATTAGATGTTACTAAGAATATATATACAAATTTTACAGTTAGTAATACTGGTGAAAATAGTGTTTTAAATGGTAGCTATTCAATAGATTCAATAGTAGAAACATATACTGCTGCAATTGAAAAGATGGAGGAATATAAGCAATATGCTGAGCTTATTACGAGTTTGACAAAAGTAATGGGTCAGGCCGTACCAAACAATGACTATATTTCTAGTCAATATGATATTGTAGCTGGTAGATTGCCACAAGATAAAAATGATATTATCATCGTTTTAGATAGTGATAATATGTTAACTGATTTATTGTTAACTCAGCTAGGCTATTATACTCAAGAAGAATTTTATCTTTTGGTTCATAAGGCACTGGGTGAGGATATTAAAAACTATTTAACTGAGGATGAATATGTTTCATTAACAAGATTTCAATATAAGGATTTAATGAGTAAAGAATTCTATTTTTATCCAAATGATGAGATTTTTAAAGAAACAATTAGTACTATTCCAGGTACTAAATCATATATTTATAGTAATAGATCAGAGGAATTTAATTCTTCTAAAGGGTTGAAACTAAATATATGTGGTATAGTAAGACCTAAAAAAGGTATTTCATATGGTGCTTTAGAGACTGGGTTCTTATATACAGAGGATTTAGCTAGATATATTATTAAAGCAAACTATGATAGTCAAATTAATAATTATATTAGAGAAAGAAATACTATTAAGGAAAGTAGCTCTCAATTATCCTATTATGTAGATCAGTTTATTCAAGGCATTGATGGCAGTATCTATTATAATTTAGATTATTATTATGAGTATGGTAAAATTGGTAATCTTACAAGTGGGAGAGATACTAAAATTGTTTCCTTATCAACAAAGAATCGCACTTCTGAATTAATGGGATTTTTTGGATTTAGTTCAGGTCTACCAAGTATTTCCTTAAGGGGATTAGGGGGAGATAGAATGCCTGAATCAATTTCTATTTATCCAAATGATTTTGAAAACAAGGATTTAGTTACTGATTATTTAGATAAGTGGAATAGTAAAGAAACATTAACATATAATGAGTATGATGATAATTTTGAAGAAATTATTGGAGTAAGAACTTTAAGTGTTGATGATTTAGATTCTAATGGTAAAAAAATTAGATTAGAAATAAAATATACAGATTCAGTTGAAATAATTATCAATATGATTAATACAATGATTGATATTGTTACTTACGCTTTAGTAGCATTTACGGCTTTATCGTTAGTAGTATCATGTGTTATGATAGCTATCATTACATACGTTTCAGTAATGGAAAGGATTAAAGAAATTGGAGTTATTAGATCATTAGGTGGTAGAAAAAAGGATGTTTCTCATTTGTTTAATGCTGAAACATTTATAATTGGATTTGCAAGTGGTGCGGTAGGAATAGGTGTAACTGCTATATTATCTTTAATTGCTAATGGAATTGTAAGAGTCGCTTCAGGAGGTACTGTTTCAGTAATCTCTCATTTAACTTTACCTATTATAGTTGTAATGTTATTAGTAAGTGTTATTTTAACGACTATTTCAGGCTTTATTCCAGCCAAATCTGCTGCAAAAAAAGATCCAGTTGTTGCTTTAAGAACTGAATAATAATTAAATGTATTGGCTAGCCAATACATTTTTTTTATTTTATTTGGAATAATATATTTGAGGTTTTATTATGAAAAAAATGCATTTATTTATCCCAATTATTAATTATATCATAGGTATTGTTTTATTATTTATTGGTTATCAAATAATGAGTGAAATAAAATTATATTGTTTGTTAAGTACAATTTTTGTTCCTTTAATTCCTTTCTTTTTTCCAATTTATAACTATATTAAAAAAAAGGAACTTCCATTATATTTAAATATTATGATATGCATTCATATAGCATTAAGTATTTATGGTGGAGGAATATTTAATTTATATAATAAAATATTTTTTTATGATCTGTTATTACATGCATACTTTGGTTTTATCTGTAGCTACATAATATATTATTTTTTGGTGATTAATAAGATTATGATTGAGAAGAATATATTAATAATAATCCTTCTTTCTACGCTAGGCGTTGGTACTATTTGGGAATTCTGGGAATATTTTTGTGATTGTGTATTTGATGGTGATGCTCAAAGAGTTAAGGAGGCATTATCATTAGGAGTATCTCCAATTGCTGATACTATGGAGGATTTGTTAATTACTGTAGTTGGTTACTTAGCCTTTTTGCTTTCTTTTTTATTTAAAAAAGAAAAAAAAGCACAATGAATATTTTATTTGTTTCTAGTTTATGGTAAAATTTATTTGAGGTGCTTATAATGCAAAATAAAAAAATATTAGTAACAGGTGGAGCTGGATATATTGGTTCACATACCATAGTTGAATTATTGAATAATGGTTATGATGTTGTTAGTGTAGACAATTTAGTTAACTCATCAAGAGAGGTTTATTCGAGGATAGAAAAAATAACTAAAGTGTCTGTGTTAAACTATGAAATTGATTGTTGTGACTATGTATCTTTTGAAAGGGTATTTCAAGAAAATAAAATTGATGCAATAATTCATTTTGCAGGCTTAAAGGCTGTAGGTGAAAGTGTTTCTAAACCATTAGAGTATTATCAAAATAATTTAATTTCAACTTTAAATTTAATTGATTTAATGAAAAAATATGATGTTAATAATTTAGTATTTTCTTCATCAGCAACAGTATATGGAGATCCTAAAAGCGTACCAATTTATGAGAATTTCGATTTGCATGTTACAAATCCTTATGGAAGAACAAAACTAATTATTGAAGATATTCTAAGAGATTTTACCAATGCTAATAAGAATTTTAATGTGGCTCTATTAAGATATTTTAATCCAATTGGGGCTCATCAATCTGGTTTAATGGGTGAAGATCCAAGTGGTATTCCAAATAACTTAATGCCTTATATTTTGCAGGTTGCAATTGGAAAAAGAGAATTTTTGGGTGTTTTTGGTGATGATTATCCTACTCCTGATGGTACAGGTGTAAGAGATTATATTCATGTTTGTGATTTGGCAAGGGGGCATGTATTAGCATTAAAAAAATTGTTTTCTAATTCTGGATTAGTGACCTATAATTTAGGAACAGGAAATGGATATAGTGTATTAGATGTTCTTCATGCAATGGAGAAGGCATGTGGCAAGAAAATTCCATATAAAATTTTGCCAAGAAGGGCTGGAGACATTGCTACTTGTTATGCTTCATGTAGCAAAGCTTATGATGAATTAGGATTTAAAGCTATATTTTCTTTGGATGATATGTGTAGAGATTCATGGAATTGGCAAAAGAATAATCCTAATGGATATAAAGGAAATTAGCTCATTTTGAGCTTTTTTCTTATAATGAGGATATTATTATGATTGAAGATTTAAATGCCTATGTTAGTGATAATATTATAGCATATAATAATAGGGTCATTCCTAATTCTAAGCCTTCTTTAGGCATAAAAGCGTCTATTTTAAAGGAGATTGCAAAAAAATATGCAAGGGAAAAGGAGTATACAATATTTAATGAATTGCATATTTTTCATGAGGAGGATATGATTCATGCCTATATGATAGGATATATTAAAAATATTGATGATGTGTATAGGTTTGCTGATATATTTATTCCATCAATAAGTAATTGGGCTGTTTGTGATGGATTAGTATGTAACCTAAAAATTGTTAGAAAATATAGAGAAGTATTTTTAAATTTGGTAAAAAAATATAAAGACTCATCTAATGAGTATGAAAAAAGATTTTCCTTGATAATGCTATTATGTTATTATGTAGATGATGAATATATTGATTATATTTTTAACACAATTGATGAAATAGAATGTAATACATATTATGTTTAAATGGCGGTTGCTTGGCTATTATGTGAATGCTTTATTAAATATAGGGATAAAACATTAAATTATTTATATTATTCCAAAATAGAAAACTGGACATTTAATAAAGGAATTCAAAAAATGCTTGAATCTTATCGTGTTAGCGATAATGATAAAATTATGCTAAGAGGATTAAAAAGGGTGAAATAATGATACGCTTAGACAAGATGCTTTCGCATTGTGGATATGGTTCTAGAAAAGAAGTAAAACAATTTATTCGAAAAGGTATTGTTTTAGTAAATGGTGAAATAATATTAGATGATGATTTCAAAGTGGATGAAGAAAAGGATGATGTTATTATTGCTGATAATACTGTCACTTATGAAAAACTAATTTATATAATGTTAAATAAACCAGCAGGATATGTTTCTGCAACTTATGATTTATATGATCCTACTGTTATAGATTTAATTAAGGGATACGAAAAAAGAAATTTATTCCCTGTTGGAAGACTAGATAAGGATACTGTTGGTTTGCAAATAATTACTAATGATGGTAAAATGGCACATGAATTATTATCTCCAAAGAATCACATTAAAAAGGAGTATTTCGTTCAATTTGAAGGTGATTTACCAAATGATTATAATGAATTATTGGCAAATGGAATAATAATAGATGAAGGGTATAAATGTTTACCTGCAAACTTTATTTTAAAGTCTAAAAATGAAGGAATTATGACGATTGAAGAAGGAAAGTATCACCAAGTGAAAAGAATGATGGAGGCATTAAATTGTAAGGTTATTTATTTAAAAAGGATTAAGTTTGGAAAAATAGAACTTGATGAAGCACTAAAAGAAGGAGAATATCGCTTTTTATCTAGTGAAGAACTGAATTTGCTAAAAAAATAAAAAAATATATGTCAATAACTTTTGAATAGTTCCTAATATTTTTTAGACATTAGCACCGTTTT
>JBJEFS010000166.1:0-1556 GCA_051874325.1 Anaeroplasma sp. | reverse complement strand
ACCTAGTAAGCAGATAAGCTGGAACCGCAACAAGCGACACTAATATCATTATCCAGCCCAAAATACGTTTGATATTTGAGGACTGACTTTTCTCCTTCAAAGATAACAACCTTCTTTATTATTTTAATCTATTCTTTTGAATTATTTAAATTATAAAGATTCATTCCAAGAGGATGATTATACATTTGTTTATTGATATACATAGGTCTATACTTGCCGTATAAATCACAATCTAATTCGCTAATTGATCTTCCTCTTAAACCTACAAATCTTCCATTTATATCAAAATGAGGAATGGTGATTTGATCTTTTCCTAAATAGTATCCTATTCTATTATGTTCAATTACTTCTTGACTAATTCCTTCTTCTAACCATGGAGTAATTTTTAAGTCATAATTGAATCTATCTAAAATAGAATTATCATATTCTTTTAATTGAATATGTTTTACTTTACCTATCTCAACATTTTGTATTCTATCGTAATTAGATAATATTTTCCAATCAATTAATTCTTCATCTTCTGGAGCATCTTCTAATCTGCCGCCATAGCCTAGCCGAGCGGCAATATATCTAACTGCATCATTTAAATCAAGTTTTCTATTATGTTGAATATCAAATACTTTAATAGTTAATTCAAATATATCAAATGAAGAATCGCATCCTGTATAACATCTAAATAGGCCACTATTCTCATAATAATATAACTTTTTACTTCCTTCTCCTGGAAGATTATGACAAATAGTGGCAGAGACGATCCCGAAGTTAGTATATTCAGGATCGCCTCCCCATTCTTGCAATAAATCAAAAATATTATCTAATTCAATTTTACTTCTTATTTCTGATTTATCGAATACTAACATAATTAATATCTAATTACACGAGTACAATAACCCTTAAGGCCAAAACCTTCATTTACAATCTTACAAAGAAAATCATTAGGACGCATTTTCTTCTCTTCAGCATTGCGTCCATTCAAATAAGCTTTAGCCATAGCTTCGGGCATCTTATACTCAATGAATCCAGCCTTTTCGTGAAGAGTTCCGGGTTTAACAACAGTAGCCATAATTTAATCTCCTTTATTATTAAAAAGCACTTTCTTCTTCTAAAACTATTTTTATATCATCAATGCTTACCATTTCATAATCATATGAAGTACAAAACATTGGTTTTATACGACAACAACCTAAATCAGCTTTACACCATAAATAAACTCCTTTATATCTACCTCTGCGGTTTTTATAAATAGACATTTTTATTTGCGGTTTTTCAAATACATTAGTTGCCAAAATAGGCTCTAACTTAACTAAATCTTCATCTCTTACATTTAATAAAATTGAGCCGTAGTCAATCTTATCTGCGATTGCTTTTGCTCCTCGAAGAAGATTTTGATCTGGAGTTTCAGATGTTTGATAATCTCCATTCAACTGTGTAGCAGACATAATAAATACACCATATTGATTACAAATATCTTTTAACTTTGTAGAAAGCATAAATAAGATGTTATCTTCTCTTAATTTTACTCCTCCACTACGACGAGTAATTTCTTCCAAAATTTT
>JBJEFS010000165.1:0-1557 GCA_051874325.1 Anaeroplasma sp. | reverse complement strand
TGTTAAAAGTATATCATAAATAAAAGAAAAAAACTATTATATGTATAGTTTTATTTATTTTTTATAATACATAGTGACCCCCTAATATTAGACATATTTTTAAAATATGATAAAATATTCAGTCATAAAGGAGGTGAAAAACTATGTTTACTAGTTATAAAGATATGTATGATTCTATTGATGATGAGAAGAAATTAATGGATAAACGACTAGAACTTGTTAGATTTGCTAATGATAATGGAATTAAAACTGCTGCTAGATTTTATAAATGCAGTAAAAATACTGTTAAAAAATGGTGTCGTAGATATGCTATTTATGGTATTGCTGGATTAAAAGATAAATCTCGTAGACCACTTAATTCACCAAGAAGAATACCAGATGAAGATATTATTAAGATTAAAAAAACTTGTGATTACGCTAAAGAAAAAGGTAAATATATTACTGTTAACAATGTTAGAAAGAAAACCGGTATTAAAGAATATTCAGATGTAACTATGAACAGATACATTAATGAAGCTTGTGGTAATAGAAAGAATCTTAAACATACTCAACCTAAAGGTGGAGATGTATCATGGAAACAACATTTAAATCCATTTCAATTATGGCAAATCGATATTAAATACTTAACTGATATTGATAATTTAAAACCATATTTTAATAAAAACAACGATAGATCTTTAGCTAAATACCAAATAACAGCTAGAGATGTTGCAACTGGATTTCCTATTGTTGCTTATTGTAATGAGAAATCATCTACTTATACCAAAATGTTCTTAGAAAAAATACTTTATGGATTCTTAAAACAATTTAATGGAATTGATTTAAAATCTATTACAATTCAAACAGATAATGGTAAAGAATTTACTAATAGACATTCAAAAACTCATGGTAAAAGCCCCAAAGAAAGCAACTTTACTTTATATGTTTATTGTAAGTTTAAAAAGCATAAAACCAATCCACCAGGTTCTCCTACATATGATAGTGATGTTGAATCATTTCATTGGTCTATTGAAAGAGATTGTCTAGCTTGGGATGATATTACAGATAATGAATCATTAATAAAATACACAACTGAATATATAACTAATTATATTAATACAGAAATAAAGACGCGTGGATATTCTCCACTAGAAAAAATAAAAACGGCTTACGAAATTGATCAAATCAAATTTCCTAAGCCACAGCTATTAACTGTGTAGTTCCCCAACCACAGTTAATAGTTTACCATAATTTTTAAATTAAGGAAAGGATAAATTATTATTATGAAAACAGAAAAGCAATTATTAATTGAAAATATAATTTTAGAAGAAAATAAATGAAGACGCAATTTTAAAATAAAATTCGAAAATTGAGCAATTTATTGCGAAAATTTAAGAAATTTATTTTAAAAATTTTGCGTCTCCCTTCGGGATATAAAAAACATAAAGAAATTGAAAAATCTATTATTACAATAGAAATTAATATTTTTTTACAAAAGGGTCACGATGTCTTGACAAAAATTAATGTATAGTTTTATTAATAATTTTATGATTGATGGGACTAAAAATGATTCGCTTA
>JBJEFS010000164.1:0-25876 GCA_051874325.1 Anaeroplasma sp. | reverse complement strand
AGATTAATCGAGGATGAAGTAGAAATTAATGATGAATATTTGATTCCAGTCACATCTAAAACAGCATTACATTTTGACGATATTACGGTTAGATTTTTTGAAGTGGCTCATAATATACCAGAATGCTATGGTATTGCAATAAAGACAGAAGATGGTTATTTAATTTATACAAGTAATTATAATTTTGATCAAAACTCAAAAATTAATTATGCCCATATGTTTAGATCATTAGCTGTTTTTGCAAAAGAAGGTGTTTTAGGATTATTTACGGAATCACTTGGTGCTAATAATGAACAAAGTAGAGGTACAATTCTAGAGTTTAAATTAAGAATTACTAATTTAATTTCTCAGACTAAAAATCGAATTATTTTCTCTTTATTTTCATCAGATATATTACGTATTCAACAGATTTGTAATATAGCAATTGAAAATGGTAAAAAAATTGCTATAATTGGAAGGAAAACACAAAAACTAGTCAATCAAGCAATTAATTTAGGTTATTTAAATATACCTGAGGATAGTTTTGCTAATCTTAGGTACATAGATGATAAAAATCAAAATAATGATGAGAATTTAGTTGTTTTAGTAACTGGAGAAAGACATGAACCATATTTTATGTTGCAGCGTATGGCTAGGGGAATAGATAGACTCATTCATATGGAAAGCACTGATACTATTGTTGTTCTTACAAATCCTTATTTAGGTACTGAAAAAATGGCTGCTAAAACACTAGATATTATTTATCATATTACTAGTAAGGTAAAAGAGTTTAGTTCATCCTTAATGCCTCTGATTAATGCTAATAGAGAAGAAATAAAGGAAATGATTAATATTTTAAAGCCTAAATATATTATCCCTGTGATTGGAGAATATAGACATCAGTATGCCTTAAGAATAGTCGCAAACTGTATTGGCTATAGTGATGATAAGGTTTTAATTGCTGATAATGGTGATATTTTATCATTTGAAAATGGTAAATATATCGGAATAACTGGTGATGTTCCTTGTGGTGAAATTCTTATTGATGGTAAAGCCTTTAAAGATGTTGGTGATGTTGTAATGCGTGATAGAGAGTTACTTGCCAATGATGGTGTTATTCTTATTACAGCTAACATTAATCCAAGGACTAAAACAGTTATACTTGGTCCTGAGGTTGTGACAAAAGGATTTACTTTTATGAAGGATAATGATGAAACAATTAATAAAATAAAAGAAATATTTTATTTGGTATCTGTTAAGTTCTTGGCCTCTAAGTTTATTAACTGGAGTGAATATAAAACAGCATTAAAAAATGAAATCTCTCATTATATTTATAAGGAGATAAAAAGAAGTCCTATTATTATACCAGTTTTAATATCGACAGATCTTGAAAATATGAAGAAATTATCTGTATAAAAGATATTTCTTCTTTTTTTTTATATTTTCTTTGCTAAAATATGCAAGGAGATGGTATTATGGCAAAGGAAAAGAATAGAGTAACACAGAATAAAAAGGAATACTTATATATAGCTATTGCTGTTTTATTAATAATTTTTAGTTTATTATTGTTGGGACGAGTCGGTAGATTATCTTCAATATTTCTTTTTCTTTCTTTTATTTTTGGAGATTATACAAGTCTTTTATTAATGATATTAATTATTGTATTGATATTAGGACTTATTTTTCATAAAAAAATTGATACACATCATATTTATTTTATTGGAGGTGTATTGATTTATATAGGTGTATCACTATTTTGTCATTTGGGATTATATGATCCCTTAAATATGACGAATAAAACGATATTCTCTAAAACTTTGGATCTTTATTCCAGATATTTATCGAATTATGAAAGTAGCTATAGCTGTGGTGGTGGAATAATTATTGCAGGTATTGCACAGGTTGTTGGATTAGTTAGCGGTAAAATTGGAATTATTTTACTTGCTATTAGCTTTTTAATGATTGGTATTAGCTATATAATTGACATTGACATTATAAAGCTAATTAAGGGTGGTAAAATAAAAGTATCATTATCTAAAATAACAGGTAATATTTCCAAATATTTTAAAAATATTCATTATCCAAATAAAGAACAAAAACAACCAAAAATTCCTGTTACAATTTTAATGGATAATGAAGAGCCAGTTAGCTTTGCTATCCAACAACAAATTAATAGTGACAGATTTAATGAACTAACAGAATATATTAAGAAAAATCACATTTCTTGTGTTTTAACTAGCTTTTATACATCATATACTTCATCTCGCTATATATTAAAGCTTCCTCATAATAGTGAATCAGCTTTAAGAGAAATATCTGGTTATTTTAATAAATGCTGTTTTTTTATTAAGAATGGTTTAGAAGTTAATGTTGAGGTATCAAATCAATTTAAAAAGCTTTTAACTTTAAAGAGTGTTCTATTATCTTATGGAAAAAGAACTAAAATGATAATAGCTATAGATGTTGACAATAATGGGATAGAGCTAGATTTAACTAGTGGTAAGGTATTAAGTATTATTGGAGATGCAACAAGTGGGATAAAAACATTTATTAGGTCAATTATTGCATCATTGTTGATAAAAGGATATCTAGAATCTAGTATTTATATTTATGATTTATATAGTGAATTCAAAATTTTAGAGAATACAAAAATCCATTATATGAATAATGAAAAATCAGCTGAAATTGGTTTAGAAGAAGCATTTAGCGAATATGAAAGAAGAAGTGATGCATTTAAATATTTAAATGTTGATACAATAGAAGAAGCAAATAAAAAAATTCGAGAAATGGGGACAGAATATGAACCATTAAAGCCAATATTTCACTTTTTTTTCTTGAAACCAGATTGCAATCCAGCTGTTTTACAAAAACTATCATATGTTATGCAATTTGGTATAAAGGTTGGAATGGTAATATTTGTCATTGCTCGAAATAAAAATTCATTATTTAAGGTAAATCTAGCAGGTAGTGATATACTTTCCTTTTTTACTAGTGATATATCTACTTCAATAAAAATATTTGGCTCTGATATGGCATGTAGATTGCAAAAAAAAGGAGATGTCCTATATCAATCTAATAATAAGATTTATCATGGACAAACTCCATATATTTCAAATGATGATTTCGAAAAAATTATTGATCGCCTTTAATTTTTTTCATATAATCGCTAATAGCTCTTTCATATGAACCTGTATCCTTTGGCTTGTAATAAACCTTATCAATTAATGAATCAGGCAAATATTGTTGTTTAACATAACCATTTTTATAGTCATGAGGATATTTATACTCATATTTTCCACTTTTTAATTCTTTATTTAGTATATGAGGTGGTATTGCCATTGAAGTTAAATTATCTAAATCAGCTAGGGCATCATTAATTCCTAAATAAGTGGAATTGGATTTTGGTGATGTAGCTAAATCAACTACTAAATACGCAAGAGGTAGTCTAGCTTCAGGCAAACCAAGTGATAATGCTGCTTGAGTTGCTGCATAAGCACGTGGACCAATGTTAGGATTACCAAGCCCAATGTCCTCATAGGCAGAGCATAAAAGTCTTCTACAAATGAATTCTAGATCCTCAGTTTTTAATAATCTAGCAAGATAATGGAGAGCAGCATCAGGATCACTACCTCGTATTGATTTAATCAAAGCACTAGCTATATCAAAAAAGTTTTCACCCTTATCATCTAGTAAAAATGTTTTTTCTCCTATAAGCTCTTTAACTTTTTCTAAAGTTATATCATTTTCAATCATACTGGCTACCTCAAGCATATTTAGGGCACTCCTAATTTCACATGAGGAAACAATAGATATGTATTTTAGTACGTCATCATCCATTTTAGGAATTTTTTCTTTTTGAATTGTCTTTTTTAAGAGGCTAATTATATCATTTTGTTTTATTTCATTTAATCTATAGATATGACATCTACTTCTTATTGCTGGATTAATTGAGCGATAAGGATTTTCTGTTGTAAGACCTATTATGATTAATGCACCTGATTCAACAAATGGAAGTAAAAAGTCTTGAATATCTTTTTTCATACGATGAATTTCATCGATTACGCAAATGGTATTTTCATAGTATTTTGTATTATCAGTAATTTCCTTAAGCTTTGATTTCGAGTCACAAGATGCATTGAATGAAAAAGAGCAAAGTGGATAATAACTTAGAATTATCTCAGCGATTGATGTTTTACCACATCCAGCTGGACCATAAAGAATCATTGAAAATAGTTTATTTTGTTCAATCATTTTTCGTATAACACCATTTTTACCGACTAAATGGTCTTGACCAACAATGTCATCAAAGCTTTTTGGTCTGATTCTATATGCTAAAGGTTTCATTTTAATCACCTAATCTATTTTATCACATTTATAGGAAAAATAAATTAGTTATATTATTTTTTTAATATTTACTCCCAAAATACCACCGATTCCACATGTAATAGTATAAATAATTGTTGGTAATATTGATAGATTAAAATCTCCTATGGCTAGAAAGTAAATAAATTTGATTAAAAGTATATGGATTATTCCAATAAGAATTCCAAGAATTAATCCCTTTTTATGTACATAATTACCATATAAAGTTCCTAAAAGTAAGAATGCAGTAGAGCCTAATATTACTTCAACAATAAGATTTTCATTTTTATTAGTTTTTGAAATATAAAAAGAATAAACAAAAGCCACAATAAAAAGGTATAAAGCTGTTATTAAATAAATTTTTAAGGTACTTATAATTCTTTTTTTCATGCTATCACCATTTCATTTTATGTATATGAATCATAAAATATGAAAAAATAACTAATGGTGATTAGATGAATTATTTATTTATAGTTACAAAAATAATTATTATTTATTTTTTTTTAATAGTAATATTTCGTTTTTTAGGAAAAAGAGAGGTAGGAGAACTATCAATATTTGACCTTGTAATTCTTCTTATAATAGCAGATATTGCTTCATTAGGAATTGATAATCAAGAATTCTTTTTTCCTAGTCTCATTTGTTTGTTAGTTTTGGCCGTTCTCCAAAAGGTTTTATCCATATGCTTGCTACATATTGCAGGACTACGTTCTATTGTAGATGGGTCACCAACAATTATTGTTTATGATGGTGTAATAAAGTATGATAATATGAAAAAAGAATTATATACAATGGATGATTTAGTATTTCAAATGCATCAAAATCATATAGAAACTATATCTGAAATAAGATTAGCTATTCTTGAAACAAATGGTACTTTGTCTATATTTAGAGCATCTAGGTTTGATATACCTATTTTGCCAATAATAGTAAGTGGGAAAATAGTAAAAGAAAACTTAGAAGAATTATCAATTTCAGAGGATATAGTAAATAGTGCTTTCTCAAAAAAATCATTATCTGTAAAGAAGGTTATATATGCTGACTATCAAGCTGGAAAAATAGATTTTTATTATAAAAAAAATAATAAAATAAAAGACCTAAAGAAAGAAACAATAGTGTTAAAAGGCAGTAAGCAGTAATGCTTGTTGATGTTGATACTAAAACAATGTAAATAATTGAAAGAAACATTGCTGTAAATATTTTGGCTAAAGAAGGATTAAATCGACAAATTTTTAAGGATGTAATCATTAATAATATGCATTTAACTAATGCTCCAATTGATAAACCCAAAATATATCCCTTTAAAAGTATGCTTGGGCTTATTGTTAGAAAATAAATTAAAAGCATTGATATTAAATGTGATATTAATGAAATACCGAATAACAGCTTTTCTTTATTAAATGCTTGTAAAATCATAATGAATAATGGATCAAAATAAAGAAATACATAGATTGGAGCCATTATTTTGACCATATCATAGCTTTGACTGTCCTTATATAAAACGTTTAATAGAAGTTCTCCTTGATAATAGCAAAGAGTAAAGCTAATTATAGAGAAAAATATTATTATATAAATTGCTTGATTTAAAATATCATTTAATTTAGGATTATTTCTATTTTTTGTTACGTTAGGAAAAATAAGTTTTGTTAAGGTTAGTGTACTAAATTGCCCATTAATTAAAAGTGGTATAGCATATGCAGACACTAATGTATAGTAGCATGTTGAATCATATAGACTAAAGCTATTTTTCTCAGCAGCAAAGTAAAAAATAAAAGGAGTAATATATCCTACTAAAGTAGTAAGAAGTGATTCAAGAGTTAATGGTAGTGCCTGCTTGAATATTTTATATTCATATTTGTTTGTTTTAGTTCTTAGATTAATTTTTTTCCCCTTCTTTATTTTTATTGATAAGAATATGCATGAGGTAATCTCTGATACCATTAAAGTGAAAAAACAAATTGTTACCTGAATTTTAATTGAATAATCCCTTAAAATAATTAATAAGATTGCAGATAGAAATAATTTAGCAATTGATTCTATTACATTAGAAGCATATGTGATTGAAAATTTGTTGTTTGCCTCTAAATATCCCTTCATAACGCCTGAGGTATTAGATAAATAAATTAAAGGAATACATAATAGTAAGGGATAATATATAAAACTTTCATTGTAGATATATTTGTAGATAGGAAATGATAATAACATTAAAATTGCTACAATTGATGATGAAATAAGTGTAACTCTAAGGCAGGAAAGCATAATGATACTAGTTTTGTTTTCTTTGGTGGTAATATTTAATGATATGGTTTGATTACATACAGCTTGAATAGAAAAAGAAGATAATGACAAGCACAATGATAGCATTGGCATTATCATTGACATTAATCTCATACCCTCAAGCCCCAAAAATCTTGTTGTAATTATTTTGTATAATAAACCTAAAGCTTTAATAATAATTGACATAATTAAAATGTACGACAAATTTTTTAATTTTTTGTGCATTTTTTCACCCTAATTTTGTTTTCATACTTTTTCATTAAATAATTATATGATATAATAAAACATATAATTACAATTTGGAGGTATAGAATGGAATTAAAAAATTATGTTGCAAATATAGAAAATTTTCCTAAACAAGGAATCATTTTTAGAGATGTTACACCACTTATTGCTGATGGTAGTGCCTTCAATTATGCCACTGATAAATTGGTACAGCATGCCAAAGAGTTAGGTGCTACTGTTATTGCTGGTCCTGAAGCAAGAGGCTTTATATTTGGATGTCCAGTTGCATCAAAATTAAATGTTGGTTTTATACCTATTAGAAAGCCAGGTAAGCTTCCTAGAGCACAAATAACTGAAGAATATAGTTTAGAATATGGCACAAATACATTATGTATCCATGAGGATGCCTTAAAAGAAGGCGATAAGGTATTTATTGTTGATGATTTACTTGCTACAGGAGGAACTGCTTTAGCGGCAGCTCATCTATGCGAAAAAGCAGGTGCAACAGTTGTAGGATTTGGCTTCGTTATTGATTTAATTGATTTAAAAGGAAGAGAACTATTGCGTGATTATGATGTTTATACTCTATTAGAATATGAGGGAGAATAAGTATTAACTAATTACTTTGGGAGGTGGTTATATGTCCTATACAACCTATGAGGATCTTTATAATATAGTAACAACCTATATTCATAAGGAGGATTCACTTAATTTAATAAAGAGAGCATATGACAGAGCTTTTTCGCTACACAATGGTCAGTTTAGAAAAAGTGGAGAGCCATATATTATCCATCCTTTAAATGTTGCATGTATTTTAGCTTCCCTTCATGTTGGACCAGATACTATATGTGCAGGACTTCTTCATGATGTTGTTGAAGATACACCAATAACAAAGGAAGAGCTTGCAAATGAATTTAGTGAGGACATTGCTGAGCTTGTTGATGGTGTTACAAAGGTTGGTCAATTAAAGTTTGTTTCTTTAGAACAAAAACAAGTTGAAAATCATCAGCATATGCTACTAGCTATGGCAAAAGATATTCGCGTAATTGTCGTTAAACTTGCTGATAGATTACATAATATTAGAACATTAGGAGCATTAAATATTGAAAAGAAGGAAAGAATAGCTAAGGAGACACTAGAAATATATGCTCCGCTTGCTCATAAGCTAGGTATGTTCCGTATCAAGGCTGAGTTAGAGGATACGGCTTTAAAGTATGTAGATAATGTTTCATATAATAAAATTTATACTCAAATAAAGACAGATGATTCTGTTAGAATGCAAAATGTTGACCATACTATTGAGGAAATTAAAAAGATTTTAAATAAAGAGGCTATAAGTGAATATCAAATTAAAGGTAGAATTAAGAATATTTATAGCATTTATAAAAAAATGGTTAACCAAAATAAGGATTTTAAGGATATATATGATATATTAGCCATTAGAATTATTGTAAATACTGTGGGTGAATGCTACCAGGTTTTAGGTTTAATCCATGCTCATTATACTCCTGTTCCAAAAAGATTTAAGGATTATATAGCTGTGCCAAAGCCTAATATGTATCAATCTCTTCATACAACTGTAATTAGTGAAGATGGATTTACATTTGAGGTTCAAATAAGAACACAAGAAATGGATGAGATTGCCGAATTGGGTATTGCTGCTCATTGGGCTTACAAGGAAAATGTTGAATATTCTAAGGAAAAGGAACAATTTGAAATAGCTCAAAAGCTTAAATGGTATGGTGAATTACTAAAATTTTCTGAAGAAGAAAAAACTGATGATGCTAAAGATTATGTTGATGCTGTTAAAGGTGATATTTTAAATACAAATGTTTATGTATATACTCCAAATGGTGAAGTAATTGATTTACCTAGAGGAGCAACACCAATTGATTTTGCATATAAGATACATACGAATATTGGAAATAAAATGGTTGGTGCAATTGTAAATAATCATATAGTTCCTTTAAATTATGAACTACAAACAGGAGATTTTATTTCTATTAAAATAAATAAGAATTCCTTTGGTCCGTCTGAAAACTGGCTAAAAATAGCTAAAACATCACATGCAAGACATAAAATAAGAAGCTTTTTAAATAAGCAGAATAAAGATATTCTAATTCTTCATGGAAAACAGATGATTGATGAGGAATTTCATCTAAATAAGGTAGTAAGCTATGATTTAACAGATGATTTTGCAGTTAAAATATTTTCTAAAAATAATATAAATAGTCTTGATGATCTTTTTTTAGAGGTTGCAAAATCAAATATTTCTCCCAAGACAGTTTTATCTAAATATTTGGGGGATACTTCAAGTGTTAAGCAAACTGAAGAGGCCTTAAATAGACAAATAGAAAGAAATCAGAGGATATTATATACAAATAGTGAAACAGGTGTTGTCGTTGAAGGGTTAACAAACCCTCAGCTAAAGCTTGGTAGTTGTTGTAATCCAATTCCTGGAGATGAGATAATTGGATATGTTACTAAGGGTAATGGAATAGTTGTGCATCATATGAATTGCAAGAATATTAAGACTTTCCAAAAAGAAAGAATGCTACCACTTAACTGGGCTACAAATCCTGAAAGAAAGTATCCAGTAAGTATTAAGATTGAGGCCCAATCAAACATGAATCTTTTAGTTGAAATTATGAATACTATATCAGCTAGTGGTATGTCTATTTTAGCTATTTCAGCTAATAGTAATAGTAATTTTGAAACAATAGTAAAGCTTAAGGTTATGACTAATAATTTACTTGAGCTTGAAAAAATGATTGTTAATTTAAAAAAAGTAAAATATATTTATAATATTGAAAGAGATAATTTATGAGAGTAATTGTTCAAAGGGTTAAAACTGCTTCATGCATTGTTGATAATCAGCTTGTATCAAGTATTAACAAAGGTTTTTTATTGTTTATAGGATATTCTTCAAATGATACAAAAGAGAATTCGGATAAAATTTTAAAAAAAGTAATTGGTTTAAGAATTTTTGAAGATGAAAATGGGAAAATAAATAAATCATTGAACGATGTTAATGGTGAAATACTCGCAATATCTCAGTTTACTTTATATGCTGATTGTAAGCATGGCAATAGACCATCATTTACTCAAGCTATGGATTATCATCAAGCAGAAATTCAGTATCATAGCTTTTGTGATGAACTATCTAAATCAGTACCTATTGTTAAAAAGGGTGTCTTTGGTGCTGATATGAAAATATCTTTAATTAATGATGGCCCAGTAACAATTATTTTAGATAGTGATAATCTTTAAGGAGGAAAAATAGATGAAAAAATCCTATATTTTTAATGGTGAAGAATATTTTGATTTAAATAGTCTTGCTTTAGCCTACCAAGATAATTTTGAAACTGGTATGGATGACATCTTTTCTAATTCAAAAAGATTAATAAAATTTGTCAAGGTTTGTCGTCAAAAAAACAAAGAATTTTTAGATGAAATAATATCTATTCTATATTCTTCAAAGTATAAAAATAGTGCTTTAACATTTATAATATTTAGTTTTTCTAATGAAAATATAGTTGTTATAAATGGTAAAAAGCTTTCATTTGATGAATTTATTTTATGCTTAAAAAATTCTCATTCTAATCCTAATGATAGTGCGTTATATGGATTTTTAGAGGATCATGGCTTATCTAGAACATATGCAAGACTAGATGCAAATAATCCTATTTTTAAAGATGTATACTACATAGAAAGAAATTGTTATAATAAATTCGCTATTGATTATTTAACTACCTATAATGATTTTGAACTTAAAGAATCACTAAATGGTAAAATTTCATCTATTGCTATTAATGCAGAGGAGTGTTTTAGAAGAGGTACTAAGGCAACTAGAAGTGAGATGTTTCAATTAGCAATAGCCCATAAGGTTGGTTTTAAGGAAGCAATTGAAATGAATATGGATGTTAATCCTATTTTTAAAGCAGTAAAGCTTTTGAATAATATGAAGGAATGTGAAGAAGATCTTTTAAGAAAGCTTATAGGTGATACATTTTATTGGTGGTTATTAGATAATTTCGATAAGTATTTGATTGTGAAGAAAAAAGCAAAAAAGGTTTTTTTAAACTTGATTGAATTAAAAAAGGAGTATAAAAAATATCAGGATATGATAGCTCAAAAGAAAATATATAGTATTTCATTAGAGTTGTTTACTGATTTATCAAGAAGTCTATATATTAACTACCTAGAATTTGCAGAATTGTTTCATGATGGTGCTATTATTGTAAAGAATAAAATTCAAGATAAGGAAAGATATAATCTAAATAAGCCTTATTGTAAAACATTTATTTGTCAAGATTTTATGAATGGTAATGTTATTAAGCTTCAGTCCGAGGCTTCTGATGACTTAACTGTTAAAATAAATCCACTTACTGGCGAAGAAATAGCTTTAGAAGATAACAAAGAAAATAATGAATTTAATGAAGCTATATTGGATAATTCCAGTTTAAAGATTGATAATTTATCAGATGATGTATTAACAATAAGAAATAAGAAAAATAAAAAAATGAATAGGTTATCATCATTTACTATTTTTGTTAATGTAGTTATAATTGTTTTACTTACAATTTCTATTTGCTTGAGTTTTTTTATGCAAAATAATGAAAATCAAATTTTTGATAACTTAAGGCTTATTCTTAATGATAGTATTTTAGTATATATTTTAGGTTATGCAGCATCTGTAGTTGGCATTATATTTGCAATTATTTTAAGATGTAAGGTAAGTCATAGATTAAATTCTATTTATGATTTGATATTTATTAATGCATTTAATGATTATAATGTTTGTTCATATGAAGGAGAGGTAAAGTATAACCTTTTAGTTAATGATATCGATTTAATGAAATCTAAGGTTAATAAATCTAATAGAATAGTGTCAAGTGGATTATTAGCCATATACAGTATAGCTATTACTTCGATGACTATCGTTATTATGGCTATTGCTGCAAGCTTTATTAGTCAAATTGATTTAAGTAATGTTATTGGAAATTTTAAGATTTATATTGCCTATTTGATTAATTTTGGGGTGACATTAATATTTGGACTTGTTAAAAAATATAAAGGTGTTTTATCAAATATATTGATTTCATTAATTAGTATCATTACTGTTTTAATACTATTTGTTATATAGGGGACAATAAAATGAATTTATATATGGTTAGTTTAGGTTGCGCAAAAAATCAGGTTGATTCGGAAATGATTTTAGGTGTATGTAAAAATGAGATGACACTTGTATCAACACCAGATAAAGCTGATATTATCATTGTTAATACTTGTGCTTTTATTGAATCGGCAAGAAAAGAGGCAATTGATACTATTTTATCGCTTGCTGATTATAAAAATAATGGTGCTAAGCTTATTGTATGTGGCTGTTTATCACAAAGGTATAGAGGTGAATTAGAGAAGCTTTTACCTGAGGTAGATAGATTTATTAGCATCGATGAATATGATAGGCTTGCCGAAATTATAAGTAATGTCATATCATCTGATTATAAGCTTAATAAACAAATTTCACCTTTATCAAGAGTGTATTCAACTCCAAATTATATGCGTTACGTGAAAATATCAGAGGGCTGCTTAAATCGATGCGCTTTTTGTGCTATTCCATTGATTAGAGGTAGATTAAAAAGTAGAACAATTGAGTCAATTGTTGAAGAGGTTAGGATGCATGTTAATGATGGTGTTTATGAAATTAATCTTATATCACAGGATACTACAAAATATGGATATGATATATATAAGAAGCTTGCAATTATAGATTTGTTGAAGGAATTGGTTAAAATTCCAGGAGATTTTAAAATAAGATTATTGTATCTTTATCCTGATATTGTAACGGATGAATTAATTGATTTTATTAGAGATAATAACAAAATAATGCCATATTTTGACATACCTATTCAGCATAGTGAAAACCATGTTTTAAATTATATGAAGAGACGTGGTAGTAAAGAATTTATGTTGGATTTGTTCGCTAAAATCAGAAAAAAAATTCCAAATGCAATTATTAGAACTACTTTAATTATTGGATTTCCTTATGAGACTGAAGAGGATATTGATAAATTAATCGAATTTTTAAATGTTGTTAGATTTGATAGATTAGGGGCATTTACGTTTTCACTTGAGGAGGGTACTAAGGCGATTGAGTATCCTAATATTATATCTGAGGATACTAAAAATAGAAGATATGAACGTGTTATGGCAGCTCAACAAAAGATTGCTTTAGAAAATAATCAAAAGCAAATTGGTAATGTAATTAAAAATGTCTTTATCATTGGATATGATGAAGAAGCTTTTATGTATATTGGTAGATCTGATGGCTATGCTCCAGATGAAATAGATGGCTGTATATATGTTGCAGCAAAATATGAATTGAACTTAGGGCAAAGAGTTAATGTAAAAGTATTAGATTGTGATGAATATACTTTAACTGGTGAACAGATAGAATAGTATTATTTGGGAGTTTTTGTATGAAGCAAATTAATGTTGTATTGTATCATCCGGAAATACCTCAAAATACTGGTAATATTATGAGAAGCTGTGTTGGATTTAATGCTAAGCTACATTTGATTAAGCCACTTGGCTTTAATTTAGATGAGGCCAAAATCAAAAGAAGCTGTGTTGGTTATTATGAGTATTTAGAGTATGAAGTTTATGAAAATTGGGATGATTTTAAACAAAAGAATAAAGGCCATTTTTATTATTTAACTAGATATGGTCATAAATCACCATCAAGTATTGATTTTAAATCGGTTGGTGATGATAGTATTTATCTTGTGTTTGGAGCTGAATCAACTGGTATTGCTTATGATATTCTAAAAGATAATTTAGATTATTGTTATAGAATACCTACTACTGATAAAATTAGAAGCTTAAATCTATCTAATTGTGCAGCAATAATGTTGTTTTTAGCATCAGAGTCAATTAACAATGATGTTTTATCACATGAGCCAGACACATTAAAGGGAGAATATTTTATAGATAATATTGATATTAATGAATTAGATGATGTTCATAGAGAATATGGAGGAAAATAAAAAATGGTTGAACATATTGTATCAAATAGTTTTAAAGATTTTATAAATAATGATGAGATTGTTATTGTTGATTTCTGGGCAAGCTGGTGTGGACCTTGTCGTATGTTGGCACCTATTTTAGAGGAAGTTAACAGTAAAAATAATATTAAAATTGGTAAGGTTAATGTTGATGAGGAAGCTGATTTAGCTGAGGCCTTTAGCATTTATTCAATTCCAACATTGCTAGCGTTTAAATCAGGTAAATTAGTTGGTAGGTCAGAAGGCTATAAATCATACGATATGCTAATGAAATGGATAAATGAAATTAAAAAGTAATAATTAAATAATATACTTCATATTATTGATTAGGGTGATATTGTGAATAAACCATTGCTATTCATTGATTCGGTAACTGATAGTAAGGATTCATCTTCTAATCAAGAATATTTTGATTCAAGAACTAACACTACTAAAGCTAAAGCAAGGTATAGACTTGAGGATATTGAGGCAATGCTGTATTATAGGATTCATGTTTTAGCAGAGATAAGAACAAAAAATAAAAGCTATGAAGGAATTGTGTTAGAATGCAGTGAAGCAGGATTAATACTTCAAATCGAAAACGATAAGGTTACTATTCCACTTCATGAAATTGAGGGAATTAATATTTTAAAATTATGATTAAGAAAGCACTTCTTTTTGAAGTGTTTTTCTTTTTTAGCTATTATTAATATGAGGTATGAATTATGACAAAAGATGAATTGATAAAATACTATTTTGGGTATGAACATTTAAAAGAAGAACAAAATAAGGTTATTGAGAGTGTTTTAGCTTATAAGGACACAATTGCCATTATGCCTACAGGCTTTGGTAAATCAATAACATTTCAAATTCCTGCAATTATGCTTGATGGTTTATGTTTAGTTGTAACTCCATTAATTGCTTTAATGGTAGACCAGGTTAGAGTTTTAATAGAAAAATATCCATATACAGGTTTTCTTTGTTCGATTCAGAGCTATGAGGAGCAAAGAATAATTTATTCAAAAATTAAAAGTGGAAAGATAAAAATTTTATATATTTCAGGTGAAAGATTACAATCAAATTTATTTAAAAAAAATATAGAAAATATTAAAATTTCCCTCCTAGTATTTGATGAGGTTCACACATTATTATGGGGTGAGACATTTCGATACGAGCTAAGAAAGGTGAATAAATTTATTGAGTTTATTAATTACAAGCCTGTTATGCTTGCACTAACTGCTACAGCAACAGTATCATGTATTAATAAAATTAAAAATATTTTAGCTTTAGAAAATCCAAATATTATAAAAATAAATTGCGATAGAAATAATATTTATTATAATGTTATTAAAACAAACAAAAAAGATAAAGTATTAATAAATATTATAAAAAATAATAGGGATGTAAAAGGTATTATTTATTGTCTTACAATTCAAGAATGTAATAAGGTTTTTAAGCTATTAAAAGCCAATAAAATAAATGTAAGTATGTATTATGGTTCGTTAAGTAAAGAAGATAAAAAGAATAATCAAGATAGTTTTACAAGAGGGATTAATAAAGTTATGATTTGTACTAATGCTTTTGGAATGGGGATAGATATTCCAGATATTAGATATGTAATCGAGTATAATTTACCATCATCCTTAGAGGATTTCGTTCAACAAGTAGGAAGATGCTCAAGAGATGGAAGGTATGCAGAAGCAATAATCCTTTTTAATATTAAGGATATTGAAATAAATAGGTTTTTTATTGAGCAAATAAGTAATAACTATTTAAGCGAAAAGGAGGTTAATATAATAAAAAAAGAACATTTTTATAGACTTGATAGTATGATAAAGTTTTGTTTAACAAAAAAATGTCTTCATCGATACATAAATAAATATTTTGGCAATAAACAAATAGAAAAATGTAATATGTGTTCTAATTGCAAAAAAAATAGTCCATAAGGACTATTAAATATTTTGAGGGGCTAAATCCATAAAAATAGGGATAACAATTGGCTTACGATCAGTTTTGGCATAGATAATATGACTTAATTCTTCTGTTAAACCATATTTAAGAGCAGAAAGGTTTACCACCTTATATTTAGCCATTTCAGCTAATAAATAATTTTTAGCATCTTCTACAAATGACTTTGTAAGCTCTTCACTATCCTTCATATAAATGAATCCTCTAGATACTACCTGTGGCTCAATTGGTATTGTTTTATTTTTAGTATCAATAGTTATAACTAAAGAGAACATACCGTCCTCTGATAGCATTTTTCTTTCCTTTATAATAGAAGTAGAGATATCACCAACACCTGTACCATCAATAAATACTTCGCCAGAAGTAACATGACCAGCCATTCTAGCACCATGCTCACTTATTGCAACTACATCTCCATTTTCTAAAATAAATGTATTTTCAGGAAGAACTCCTGTTTCAATAGCTAAATCAGCATGAACTCTTTGCATACGATATTCACCATGGATTGGAATAAAATATTTTGGCTTTAGTAATGTAAGCATCAGCTTTAATTCACCTTGTGAGGCATGCCCTGTAGTGTGAGTATCTGTGATAGGAGAGTGAGTAATAACATCAGCACCCTTTTTAAACAATTGATTAATTGTTCTATTAACACCCTCTTGATTTCCTGGAATAGGTGAAGAAGAAAATATAATTGTGTCACTAGGAATAAGCTTAATAGTTCGATGTGAACCATTTGCAACTCTTGATAGAGCTGCAAGAGGTTCACCCTGTGAACCTGTACATAACAAGCATAATTCATTTGGTTTATAGTTGTTAATTTCATCAGAATCAATAATTGTTCCCTTTGGTGCTTTAATATAACCAATTTGTTGACCTATTTCAATTGTTTTTTCCATGGAGCGTCCAAAGATAGCAATTTTTCGTTTAGATTCAACACATGCTTCGACAATTTGCTGAACTCTGAACATATTAGATGCAAAGGTTGCAACGATGATTCTTTCTTCTACCTTATTGAATAATTCTTTAATTGAAAGGCCAATCTTTTTTTCTGAGTCAGTAAATCCATCTCTTAAGGCATTAGTCGAATCTGATAACAAGCATAATAATCCTTCACTACCAAGTTTTGCAAGCTTATCATATTCTGCACCTGGTCCTACAGGCGTTAAATCAATTTTAAAATCTCCAGTATGCATTATTGTACCAAGTGGTGTTTTAAAGCAAATTGCGAAGGAATCTGGTATGGAGTGATTTAATCTTATAAAAGATACCTCGACATCCTTAAATTTATAAACGAAATGACTTTTAAACTCAACAATTTGTGTTTTAGATAATAAATCAGGATAATCCTCTAATTTATTTTCTATTAAATCAACAGTTACTCCAGCAGCATATATTTTTGGAATTCTAACCTTTTTTAGAAGAAAAGGAATTCCACCAATGTGATCCTCGTGACCATGAGTAATAAAAAGACCCACAATTTTATGTTCGTTTTCAATTAGATAGGTATAATCAGGTATAACGTAATCAACTCCTAATAAATGTACATCGGGAAACAAGATACCTGAGTCTATTATAAATATTTGCTCAAGATAGTCTATTACATACATATTTTTTCCTACTTCACCAAGACCGCCTAAAGCAAAAATACCAATCTCTGTTCGATTTTTTATTTTGTCCATAGAACCTCCTATATTTTTTAAAATGATAAACAAATATGTATTATAATTATATTATATTATTATGCAAAATTCAAATTTTTATATAAAATTAATTAAAATAATAACGATTTCATAGATTTCCATAGCAAAATATGATATAATCTCATAGAAAATTTAAGGAGTGATTATATATGAAAGCCAGTAAGATGCTTATATCAACATTAAAAGAAGCACCAAATGAAGCTAAAATTGCTTCACATGTTTTACTTTTAAGAGCAGGAATGATTAAAAATGAAGTTGCAGGAGTTTATAATTATTTACCCTTTGGATTGAGGGTTTTAAATAAAATAGAGAATATTATTAGAGATGAAATGGATAAAGCTGGATGCATCGAGATATTATGTTCAGCTCTTCAACCTAAGGAATTATGGGAAGAATCAGGACGTTGGAGTAAGTATGGACCAGAACTAATGAGATTTACAGATCGTCACGATCGTGAATTTTGTTTAGGTCCTACCCATGAAGAAATTTTTACTTCTATGGCTAAGGATTTAATTAAGAGTTCTAAAAATCTACCTATTAATCTTTATCAAATTCAAACAAAATATCGTGACGAAGTAAGACCTCGTTTTGGTTTAATGAGGGGAAGAGAGTTTATTATGAAGGATGCTTATTCATTCGATAAGGATGAAGAAGGTCTTGATGCTTCGTATGAATTAATGTATAAAACCTATTCCAAAATATTTACTAGATTAGGCATTCATTATCAAGCAGTTTTGGCTGATACAGGTAATATTGGTGGTAATGGTTCCCATCAGTTTATGGCTCTATCTGATATTGGAGAGTCTGAAATCGTATATTGTGATGAATGTGGATATGCTGCAGATGTTGAAAAAGCTAAAATAAGATTAGGTAATGAAGAAGAAACACCTTATTTAGCAATTGAAAAGATTAGTACCCCTAATAAAAAATCAATTGAGGAAATAACAAGCTTTCTAGATGTTCCATCTGATAAAACAGCTAAAACTATAATTTATCATGATTATGTAAATAATAAGCTAATCGCAGCTGTTGTTCGTGGAGATAGAGAGGTAAATGAAATTAAATTAGTAAATGAATCTAATTCAAATGAAAACTATTTAGAGCTCGCAAAGCCTGATGAAATTGAAGGCTTAGGATCTATTCATGGTTTTTGTGGACCAGTAGGATTAAATTGTGAAATTTATATTGACGAAGAGGTTGCATTAATGCACAATATTATTATTGGTGCTAATGAAAAAGACTATCATTATATAAATGCTAATTATAAACGCGATTTTAATGGAAAAATATGTGATATTAAAAAAGCACGACAAGGAGATTTATGCCCTGTTTGTGGTAAAGCAATGAATCAGGAAAGAGGAATAGAGGTAGGACAAATCTTTAAGCTTCAAACAAAATACAGTGAGCCTATGAAATGTACATATGTTAACGAGGAAGGAAAGAATATTCCAATGGTTATGGGATGCTATGGCATAGGTGTAACTCGTACCCTTCAATCCATTGTAGAACAATATCATGATGATGCAGGTATAAAATGGCCATTAAATGTTGCACCATATCATGCTGTGGTTGTTCCGATTAATTATAATGACGATGCTCAAAAAATGGTTGCACATCAAATATATGATTCTTTACTTGAAAATAAGGTTGAAGTTATTCTTGATGATAGAAATGCAAAGCCAGGTTTTAAATTTAAGGACTGGGAGCTTATTGGTATCCCATATATGATTATTTGTGGAAAAAGAGCAGCTGAAGGTATTGTTGAAATAAAAAATAGAATGACTTTAGAAAAAGAAGAGACTACTATTGATCAAGCAATTAAGGTTATCATAGAAGCTGTTAATAGCATTCAATAATATAAGTTTCATAAAGATTAAGGCAAGAAAAATTTTCTTGCTTTTTTTATTTTAGAGTTTCTCCAATTAAATTAAAAATCCTAGATATAGAATGAATGATCTAGGATAAGTATATTAGATTTATATAAATATGTTAAGAAGAGCAGCTAATAAACTACATAAAGACTAGATGTTTTATAATCCTTTGAATTTATCATTAAGATTTCTTCTTAATATTTCTCTAAGTTCTCCAACACTTCCTTCAATAATTTTTCCTTTAGGAATAACGTGAGCTTGAACATTAGAAATATATAAAATAAAATCATCTTTTGTTTCTAAAGCCTTAAACAGGTAATTATATTTAGCTCTAGTCTCAGAATAGTAATCATCGCCCTTTTCCTGTTTTATTATTATGGATTCATTGTCAAATTCATATCTTTCTTTTGTTTGAACACTTAACAATGATAATGTTTTATTTGATTTCTTTTGTATTATTTTAGTTAATAATATTACAAGTGGAATGTATAATATACCAACACTTACCCAAATAATGAAGCCCGTTAAATCACCATCAATAATATTGAATACACCAATTAGAATGAATAATAAACTGATGATAACCATTACTAAGCCTAATTTTTTTAATGAAACCTTATTTAGGGTTTTTGTTACTTTTTCATCAAATACTGTTTCTACGATAACCATATTTTTTACTCTCCAAATTTATTTATGAGTAAATTATAGCATTTATTATTTCGTCTTTCAATAGTTCATTTATTTTATAACCACATTTGAATTGATTTTATGGTATAATTATTTCTGAGGTGTTAAGCGTGGACAAAATTAAAAGATTAAAGGAAATAATAGATACAAGCAAAAAAATAGTTATTTTTTCAGGAGCTGGTTTATCTACTAATTCAGGTATCCCTGATTTTAGATCAGCAAATGGTATATATAATCAGAAATATAATTCTATATTAAATCCTGAAGAGATAATTTCTCACTCTTTTTTTATGAGTAATCCTAATGATTTTTATAGTTTCTATTTTTCTAAGATGGTATATACTGATGCAATGCCTAATTTAGCCCATCAATATTTTGCTAAATTAGAACATCAAGGGAAGGTATCTGCAGTTATAACTCAAAACATTGATGATTTACATCAAATGGCTGGAAGTAAAAAAGTAATAGAACTTCATGGTAGTATCAAAAGAAATTATTGTATGAAATGTCATAAGTCATATGCTCTTGAAGATATACTGAATAGAATTCCACCTAAATGTAGCTGTGGTGGTATAATTAAGCCTGATGTCGTCCTTTATGAAGAGGAACTAAATTATAGTTGTATAAAAGAAGCTATAAATGAAATTTCTAATTGTGATACATTAATTGTTGTTGGTACTTCTTTAACAGTATATCCTGCTGCAGGCTTTGTTAATTATTATAATGGAAATAATTTAGTTTTGTTAAATAAAAGTAATACTTTCCTTGATTCAACTGCTAATTTAGTAATAAATGATGATATAATTAATATCATAAATGAGCTTAATAAATTGTAATTATTCATTTATAAATGTAAAAAGGTGATTTTTCTAGTAAATCACCTTTTTCTACTTATTGTAGTTATATCTAATTATAGTACGCTATTTTATAAAAATTAGGATAAGAATCAAATAAATGAGCAAGTGTTGATCTAGTATCACTTCCAGGATCATGAATTAAAAAACCACTAGGAGTTAGGGTATTTCCACCATTATATCCATAAACTAGAACCCAATGCTGAGAACCACTTTTAGTTTTAGCGCCAAGAATAACTGGCTTCCCTTGTTTTAATTGATTGTAAATTATAGTTAAGTAGTTGCTGCTTGTTGATTGAGTGTAATTGCTTGGCCAATACATATCACCAGATGATGTAAAGGATAAGCTTTTCATCATTATTGGTGGAGTAATTGTTGTAGATTTTCTATAAGACTCAGACATCGCCATTGATGTAAGAAGACAACCAGATTGTTTGATTGTTTTATTTGAATTACCAATTATGTTATTTGCCCATCTTGAATCATATTGTTTGAAGCTAACAACGTTTAGTTTCTTTGCAGGATATATTTCATTACTTTTTAAATATGTATTACTTACATAACCCGTTTTATTACCTTCAAATAATACTTTAGCCCATCCTGATGAATTTTGTAGTACAATTACATAATCATTATTGCTAATACTTTCAATAATAGAATATGACGTTGAAGGACCACTTCTTACGTTTAGATTTCCTCCTTGTGTTTTGACCTGCATAGCATTGCTACTTGTAACATTGATATAATCCTTATGCACATATCCAAAGTTATTTTCTAAATATTCTACATAATACCAGCTACCCTCTTGCCTTATAATGGTAAGATAATTAGAATTTTTGATTTTTCCAATAATACTTGCTGAAGTAGAAGGGTTTGATCTAACATTAAGATTACCTCCACTTGTTGTTACAATACCAGCTTTGATATTATAGCTTGATGCAGATGCTTTGCTTGATGTTATGAAAAAACATGTTATTATCAGCAAAACAATAATTATTTTTTTCTTCATTTAATCACCTCGATTAGAGAATAACATAATGAAAAAGAAAAAAAACTTCCATATTATGGAAGTATAAAATTGAAGAAATTATTTATACTATTTTTATATGAAGTGAAAGAATTATCTTTGGTACTATCATAATCTAACAATATCATTTCTGTTTTTAATGCTTCAAATCTAGTATATAGTGAGTAAAATTTATTGTCCTCCTGTTCATTAGTATCTTTTGAGCCGAAGTATAAATATATTTTCTTCTTTGAGGTAAAATTGTTTTGAAGGTCATCGTTTAGCTTGTTGTTACATTCGCTTAGACTCGGATTAAATAGCCCAGCACCATTAAATATAGAATACTTATAGGTCATATATAAGGCCGCAATTGCAGATTCTTCGAAGCCACATAGGTATATCTCATTGGAAAAACGATATCTTTGTTTTAATAATGGTATAAGATCATTAACAATGTAATCGAAATAAATATATGATAAAACTATATCAACAGTTTCATCATTGCCGTTATAGTAGGGATTGAGCTCACTAATTCGCCAAGCTTCAATCTTTGGGGAATGTAAGGCAATGCAAATAGCCTTTGTTTTTTCTAAATCTTCAGTTATGTTTACCTTTTGGGTGGTTTCGTTAATAAAATTAAAAAAGAATTGTCCATCTAAAATTAGAATCAAAGGATATACTTCATTATTTAAATTATATTCATGTGGAAGATGAACAGATATTTTTAATATTCTTTTTAATTTTTGTGCAGTAATCTTAAAGCTTTCAACCATTGTTCTCACCTATAACTATTATACTATATTTTTTTGAAAAATATATAAAATATTATTTTTGGCACTTTACTATTGACAGTGCCAAAAAATAGTATTATAATTATTAATGTAATTTTATAGGAGGAATTTATAAATGAAAGAAACAAAAGAATTTAAAACTGAAACGAAAAAATTATTAGATATGATGATTAACTCTATTTATACACATAAGGAAATTTTTTTAAGAGAGTTGATTTCAAACGCAAGTGATGCAATTGATAAAAGACATTATATGTCACTTACAGATTCTTCAATTGCTGATGATGAGTATAAAATATTAGTTGAAACTTCTAAAAATACAAGAACAATTACAATTACTGATAATGGTGTCGGTATGACTAAAGAAGAACTTGAGGATAACTTAGGTACTATCGCAAAATCAGGTAGTAAGGAATTTTTAGAGGCTGTTGCTAAGGAAAAGACTCCTGATGTAGATATAATTGGACAATTTGGTGTTGGCTTTTATTCTGCATTTATGGTAGCTGAAAGAGTTACTGTTTTAACTAAATCAGTTAAGGATGATAAGGCTTATTTATTTGAAAGTGAAGGATTAGATTCTTATTCAATTGAAGAAGCAGAAAAAGATGAGTATGGTACAGTTATTACTCTATATTTAAGAGATAATACTGAGGATGATAATTACGATGAATATTTAGATGAATATGAAATAAAGACTTTAATAAAAAAGTATTCAGATTATGTACGTTATCCAATTCAGACATGGGTTACTAAATATGACCCTAAGGATGAAAATGATGATAAGGATTCAGAACCTAAATCACATTTAGAGCTTGAAACTGTAAATTCAATGCTTCCAATTTGGAAAAAGAATAAAAATGAAATTACAGAAGAAGAATTAAATAATTTTTATAAGAGTAAATTTATGGATTATCAGGACCCTCTTACATCAATACACATTAATGTAGAAGGTATGTTAACATATAATGCTTTATTATTTATTCCAAAAAAGCCATTCTATGATATGTACTCTGATCGTAATGAAAAGGGATTACAATTATATACAAAGGGTGTATTTATTTTAGATAAATGTAAAGAATTAATTCCTGATTACTTACGTTTTGTTAGAGGACTTGTTGATTCAGCTGATTTACCTTTAAATATATCAAGAGAGATGCTTCAAGAGGATAGAGCTATAAAGAAAATTGCAACAAATGTTGAAAAGAAAATTTTATCTGAATTATCAAGAATGCTTAAAAATGATCGTGATAAATATGAAGAGTTCTTTAAAGACTATGGTTTAAATTTAAAGTTTGGTCTTTACGAAAACTATGGTGAAAAGAAAGATAGCTTAAAAGACTTGATTCTATTAAAGAGTTATAATAATGATAAAAATATTACATTCGCTGAATATAAAGAGTCAATGCCAGAAGAACAAAAGAATATCTATTATGCTGTAGGCTCTACTAAGGATAATGTTGATAGATTACCACAGATGGATTTAATTAAATCTAAAGGATATGATGTATTAATCTTATCTGATGATGTTGATGAATTTATGTTAAATGTATTAAAGGAATATGATGGCAAGACATTAAAATCTATTAATTCAGACGATTTAGGTTTAATAGATGAAGAAGAGTCTAAAAAAATCGATGAATTAAAGGAAGAAAAAAAGACTTTATTAGAAAATGTTAAAGCTGCTATTAATGGAGTTAAGGAAGTTGTTTTATCAAAGAAGCTTGTTGATGCTCCATGCTGTGTATCTGCTGATGGAGAATTATCATTTGAAATGGAACGTGTATTGAAGGCTCAAAATCATGAGGTAAAGGCAGAAAGAATATTTGAATTGAATCCAAATCATCCAATTTTTAGTAAATTAGAAGAATTGTATAACGATAATAAGGAATTGGCTGATAAGTATGTGAATATTTTATATGCTGAAGCTTTATTACAAGAAGGTATTCTTCCTGATAATCCAAAGGAATTTGGAACTTCTATCGTTGATTTATTATTGAAATAGTTTAAAAAAAGTTACTAGTGTAGGTTAAATTCTACATAGTAACTTTTTTTATTGTTCATGGACCTTAAATATTTATTGATAGGAGGAGAACAAAAGATATTTTAAGTTAATAGTTAGAATAAAAAAAGAGAACTATTAAAAGTTCTCTATATGTGATTATTGATCTAAGCTTGGACCTTTATTTACAGATTCTAAGGAATCAATTAAATCAACTGGCACATCATTTTTATATGATTGTTTTAAAATGATAGGAGTAACAAATGATGTTATAAGTATTAATATTAGAATAAATGGTTGAATAGATGAACTAATTATTCCAGCATCAATACCTTTTTGAGCACATATTAAGCATACCTCAGCTCTACACATCATACCTACACCACATCGTAATGAATCTTTGAAATTATATTTACATATTTTAGCACCAAGTCCACATCCTAATACTTTTCCTAAAATACCTGCTAATATAAATAACAATCCAAAAATAATAAAATTAATCGTATATTGATTTTCTGATGTAAAACTTGACATGGATGTTAAACCGACCTTTGCAAAGAAAACAGGAGTGAAAATAATGTATGATGTTATATCAGCACGACGCTCAATATATTCAGTATCTCTTGTACCTGATAAGATTAAACCAGCAAAGAAGGCACCGGTAATATCAGCTATTCCAAACCATTTTTCAGCAGCAAATGCATAAAAAAATGCAGTTGCCATTGCAAATATTGGGATTCTTCTGTGATGGTCGTATTTATTTGCAAGCTTTTTAAATAGAATTCGAAGTAATAGTCCTAATCCGATTGCGCAGACAAAGAAAAGGATTGTTTTAATAAATACCATAGATATATCTAAAGCTGGGTTGGAGCCACCGTTAACCATTGCTCCATCTAAAGAAATTATAACTGATAGGATAATTACACCAATTATATCATCTAGAATAGCTGCGGAAACGATTGCTGTACCTATTTTTGTATTGATTTTTCCTAATTCCTTTAATGCAGCAATTGTCACAGATACAGATGTAGCTGTAAGAATTACTCCATAAAAAAGATTTCTAAAAATTGTTTTAATCATTGTTTGCTCAGCAGGAAGAACTAATGAT
>JBJEFS010000163.1:0-6183 GCA_051874325.1 Anaeroplasma sp. | reverse complement strand
TCAGTAATTTCCTCTTTTACTTCTTCAGTAATTTCCTCTTTTACTTCTTCAGTAATTTCTTCTTTTACTTCTTCGGTAATTTCCTCTTTTACTTCATCAGTAATTTCATCTTTTGACTCTTCAGTAACTTCCTCTTTTACTTCTTCGGTAATTTCCTCTTTTGACTCTTCAGTTGATGAAACTATACCTAAAGAAAATAACTTTTCAACAAGGTTATCTACATTATTAAAACAAACATAATTTGATTCTTTTATAATTTCTTTATGATCATCTGCGTTGATTAACATATCATCAGAATAATCATCATCTCTATATATTTTCTCATACATTGAATCTAAATCATTATCTAATATCAAGAATAAAATTGGTTTAGAATTTTTATTGTATTTATCAATCAACTCATAATCGGTATAATAATACTCGTTTAAAAGAGTTTTTTCATTGATAAAAATAATTATTATATCAGATCTTAAAATTGATACTCTAATATTTTTTTCATTAATTGAAGAATTTGAAAATCCTTCACTAATACGTAAAATATAACCCTTATTTTCTAATTCATTTTTTAACTTTAATAATTCGTTAGAATCACAATTATTAAGTTTCAAATATAAGACATTCTTTAACATCATAATCATCCCTTTTATATAAGCTATTTTTTTAATTTTAACATAAAAATAAAGATAAAAAAACCTAAAATATTATTTTTTTATCTTTAATTATTAGATTCATCTTTTTTTAACGAATTTTTTAATGCTTTGACAAATTTTTTTCTTTCATTTTTGTAAAAATTCAAATCTTCACTACACAATAATTTTTTTCTTTTCTTCATACCTAAAAAATACTTTATTGGATGTTTTTTAATATCTAGAAGTGATGATTTAGGATTTTCTTTTGCAATATAAAAAATAATATCTATCAATCTTTTTCTTTCTTCTATCGATGTAATTTTCATATAATTTTCAACATAAATAGACAAAAACTTTGAAAGCTTACGATTTGATTTTACTCTTTTTAACTTATACTCATTTTCAATATGCCAATTAAATGCATCATGTTGAAAAATACTGAAGCTGCTAGTTTTTAAAAATTCAATATTATCAACATGATACATTAGCATAGCAATAATTGACATTGTAGATGACATTGTAACTAATCGATCACTTATTCTCCTAAACTCATCTGATTCATAGATATTATGCTTATTATATCCTGGACCATCAAAATTATATACTTTAATAATGTTATCTATAGCTTGAGGCTTAGCATACAAACTAGCATAAAATGCTAGATTTCCACCCTTAGAATGACCTCCAATAATCATTTTTCTATGATATTTATCATAGATCTTGTTCACATATTGTACTGCTCTTTTCTGACTAGGGATTTCATCAAGGTATATCATTGTAAAATCCTCGTGCCATCCAACTATTGTTAAATCTGTACCTCTAAATGATATATAAATAAAATTATCAAGAAAAAAAGTAACGGCAAAAAATTGTTCAAGCTTTTCACTACAAAAACTATTCTCATAATGCATAAAAAAAACATCTTTATATCTCGTAGTATTTGAAAAAGCATTGATCATTTTAACATTTTTTCGAAAGGAAATTGTATCCTTGCTTAATTCTGAGGCATTTTGGGGAATCATTATATCATTTAAATAAATTTTTTCATCATAATCCTTTGCAAAATTATCCAGTTGCAAATATCCTATTTGGCATAAAATTAGACTATCTATCTCATTAAAAGGAAGTTCATTAAAGCTTTTATTTCCAAATTGCTTTAAAAAATAAGTGATATTTTTCATTTATTCAATCCCCCTTCAAAAAAAATATAAGAGATACCTCTCTTATATTCTATCATATGATATGCAACAAATCTATTAATCTTTCTCAACAAATTCAATTTTTTTCTTTTTTAAATACGGATCAAATAAAGTATAATAAACTGGAATAGTTAAAAATACTATCCATCCAGGGTGCCATAAATTCCACACAAAACCCATTACAAAAAATGCTGTTAAACATGTTAGTGGATAGATTCCTCTATAAAAGTGCTTGTTTAATATAGCTGGCATTACAGGTATTAAGAAAAATACTACCCAAGTTGGATGCCATATATTAAACACAAAGCCTATTGATAAATAGATAATTAAACAAATCATAGGTGTTGCTGCAATAATTCTTCTTCTTAAGCTCATTTGAATACTCCCTTTACTATATTTTTAAAATTTTTATTTACTACTCCATCTATAATAACATCACCAGTTACTGAAGTGACTTTCAAATTACCAATTGACGTATCAATTTTAACATCTCCTGATACAGTATCAATTCTAATTAATTCTGATGATACTTTATTTATAGATATATCTCCTGATACAGAATTTAAATCTATTTCCTTAGTATAAACTGTATTTCCATTAATATCACCTGAAACAGTATGTAACCATATTCTATCTGATGATAAAGATGAAAATGACAAATCACCAGAAACAATAAAGAACTCAGCTGATGCAGATTTCAATTGATTAAACTTTATATCACCAGATGTAGATGAAATGTATATTTTATCAAAGAATCTATTTTGTGGTATCTCTATTGTTATTAATCCATCAGTTTTTCTATTTAAGCTAAAATACTTTGTTTTTTTAAATGCAATATATACTCCCTCTTTAGTATTATTTTTTACCTCATAACAATCTAAATCAATGCTTTCAAAAAATGTATGGATTTTATCATCTTTAGATTCTTTAATAATTATGTCTGCAGATATAGTTTTAACAATTAAATTATACCCTTTTTTTAATTCAGATGTTGTAAAATCATAATCAACACTCGAATTTTCATCTTTTAATTTTTCCACAATTTCTTTTGGATTACCAAGCATTTCTTCTATTTTTTCTTCTGGCATTTCTGCTTCTAAACCGAAATCATATCTTTTTTTATATTTAGATAAAATCTCGTCTTTATTTTTGATATTATTTAAATTTAATTCTAACTCTAATTCCTTTAAATAATCATCTCTCATTATAACCCTCCTAAAAGTGATTCTGCCTCTTCAAAAGTAATTTCACCATTTTTAAGCTTCTGCTTAATTTTTTCTCTTGTCATACTTTCACTATTATTAGAAAAACCTAAAGCATTACATAAATCATCAATACTCTTTTTTACTGTTGGATAGCTTATATTTAAAGTCTTTTCTATCATTTTAATATTACCTTGATTTTTTATAAAAATTAATGCAAATTCCAACTGCTCTGGAGATAGATAATCAAATGGTGTTAAATTAAATTCTCCAGTTATTTCTGTTTCACATTTTTCACAACGCATTGTTTTAACTAAAAGCTTAGTTTGACAAATAGGACAATATCCAATAACATTTTTCTTCAATATACCAGCTCCTTCATATAATATTATAATACAAAAATAATAAAAATCAATATTGTTTATTAAAAAAATTAATCTTGTTATTAATAAAATTAATTTTAAATATTCATTTTTTATCATAAATATAAAAAATAGGTAGTAGCCTAAGATAGAAAATTCTTATGGTTACTACCTATTAACATTTATTATTCAATTATTTATTTTTCAATAAAAGATAATTATTAAAGGCACATATTGTTTTGGCATCCTTAATTGTACCATTTATAATCATTTTCTTTACTTCATCAATAGTGAAATAAAAAACTTCAATAAACTCATCATCATCAAAATGCTGTCTTGTGTGTTCGCAATTAGTAGCCAAATATAAATATATTATTTCAGATGAATAACCACATGTTGGATATATACTACCTAAAGGAATTAATTCACTTGCCTTATTTCCTGTTTCCTCTTCTAATTCTCTCATTGCTGCGTTATACGGATTTTCGCCTTCTTCAAGCTTTCCTGCAGGAATTTCATAAATTATTTCATCATATGCATACCTATATTGCTTAATGAGTAAAATTTTGTTGTCATTAGTTATGCATAAAACACCAGCACCACCATTATGTCTAACTATTTCTCTTATCGATTCTCTACCATTAGGACACATCACCTTGTCTTTTACAATTTTAACTACTTTACCCTCAAATATTAAATCTGATGATAATTTTTTTTCCTTCATTTCCATAATAACACCTCATGAAATATTATAAATCATTTTATTTATTTAATCTAGTTTCAACTCTGAAATATCTGGTTCTGGATCACTTAAATACATTCCTTTATATCCCTTATACTTTATCTTAAGCATAAATATACCTAAAAATATCAATGATATGCATAAAATAATTGTATTAGATATACCCATCGATAGACCAGCACATAATGTAGGAGATAAATCAGGACGTGCTGAATGAAGTATTAAAAGAATTAGAATACGACTTCCTATTCTTGAAAGATTTAAAACTGTTGATAATCCAGTTTGTCCAAAACCATATAATAAGCCTAGAACTGCAGCTGCAATGCCTAAGGAAATTATGCTTAGTGAATCCCATACAAAAATTTCTTTAATCATTTGAACATATAAATCAGATTTTTTATCGTTTGAAATAAACATCTCAACTAATTGGTCAATTAATACAAATCTCATTAATACATATCCTATTATTGAAATAGCAGTACTCAATAATAAAGTTTTCCCAAATGTTCTAACAGCTCTTTTAATGTTTTTATTACCTAAATTCTGACTTACTATAGATGATTCTCCCTCTTCAAATGAATTAGTAGGACTTGTAATCAAACCACACATATTATTTGAAACACCTAAGGCACCAACAATTAATCCATCAGTAACATCATTCCAATAGCTTCCACACATAGCATTAACAAATACTTTACCTAATGACATAACGAATTTACCTAAAAAAATAGGAATTGATAAAACCAAAATTTTACTAATATATATTTTCTTCAATTTAAAAAATTTAAATGACAAACGTAAAATATTTTTAGGATTAAACATATAAAACAAAGCAATAGTAGTTAATAAAGCTTGAGCAATAATTGTAGCAATTTCGACATATATTATATCTTTTAGGTTAAAAAGAAATACAAAGGAGCATGTAAATAGCAATTTTATAACTAAAACTAATAAATTTAATTTAAGTACAATTTTAGAATTACCTTTAGCTTTCTCTAAACCTATAAAAACACTGTTTAAAGAAACAAAACATAGCTCTAGCATTTGAAGTCTAAAAAAACCTACTCCAATTTTTATCGAATCAGGAGCAACCTGACATAATTTTAAAATCGGTTCTGCAAAAGGAATCAAAACTAAGAACACAATCAAGCTAACAATTAATGACATCACAAATAAATTAGAGCTTGCAAATCTGGCATGTTTAACCTCACCGGCTCCATAATATCTCGATACTAAAACACCTCCACCAGCAGCAAGACCAGCACCAATTGCAGCAATAGTATTTTTAATTTGAGATATTGAAGCAACAGCATTTGAAGCAACAGCTGATATTTGGGCACATATAGCTTGATCTATTACATTATACATACTATTAAAAAATTGATAAATTGCTAAAGGAATACAGATAATAATGATAGTTTTCATTAAATCACCATTTAAAATCATTTTTCTTCTTTCAACATCATTTGCTCTCATTTTAACACCTCAAAAATATTATACTATTATAAAATTAAATAATAAGGAAAAAGTATCACAATAAAAACAATTAATTCGACAAAGAAAACGTTTTATTTTATGATATATCGTATAAAGTGGTAAAATTGATTTTGGAATTTATTGGGAGGTTTTATTATGCTACTATCAATAGAAGCATTCTCATTGCTATTGCCATTAGCAATGATATTAGTTTTATCAAAATTATTAAGTATTGGCGCAAGAAAAATTGGTTTGCCACAAGTAATAGGTTTACTTCTTACAGGTGTATTACTTGGTCTAATAACACTATTGCCTGGTCAAGGAGCGACTTCAGAAAATGCAATTTTCTCAGAAGAGGTATTGACTGGAATTCAATTTATTGGAGAAATCGGCGTGATTTTAATAATGTTTTCTGCAGGACTTGAAACAGATTTAAAGCAAATAAAACAAACTGGAGTATCAGCTTTAGTCATTACAATATTAGGAGTTTTAGTTCCAATGGGATTTGGATTTCTAGTATCATTAGTTCTTCCTGCTGAGCAAACAATGATTAAAACAATTTTTAGAAATCTT
>JBJEFS010000162.1:0-26116 GCA_051874325.1 Anaeroplasma sp. | reverse complement strand
CCTTTTTTTTAATCTTACAACCTTTCACAGCGGAATTTACTTTAATAATTAACCAAATTTTTTTATCTTTTTTTAAATTTTTTGTTAATAAAAAATATACAAAAAAAGAGACTATGAAAAACCTAACTGTTAAGGTTAGATAATTTCACAGCCTCTTTTCGTACACAATAAAATAAAACCTAGGTGTAATTTACCAAATAATTATTTAGAGGTAATTAGTGATTATATTAATAAAAATATTGATTTTACTACTGCATTAGATATTTTAAAAGTTTCTAAAAGTTCTTTATATAGATTAATTAAATACATAAATAGAAAACCAAGTCAAATTAAAAGAGGTTGATTCACTGCCTCTTCATAGTTTGCTAGGTTTATTAATATTTTTAAAATTCCAAATATTCTTCAACATTTATGTATTCTATACTATTTTCAATATGAGATTCTCCATTATATATAACACATCTTCTTTTTATATCACCATACCTAAATTCAGTTTCTTTTATTCTTTTCTCATCAATTAAATGACGATATTGATTAGGATGAACCTCTTTACTATGCTTAATTTCAAAAATTTCACATGTAACAGTTTCTGGATAGAAAATAACCATATCATATTCACCTACAGCAAATCTAAGTTTAAATACTTCACAGTTTGGTTTAGACATTTTTGTTTCTAATAAGACCATATCTTCCATAATCTTACCTTCAATTGTTGATAACAATCTATCTGTCACAAATCTTCTATCTTTTGCTGATATTGTTTGAAATATTTTATCTTTAACAAGAGCGTCTACCAAGGCCTTTGCTTGAGCGTAGCGCATTCCAGGTTGAGATATTACTGTATAGCATTCATTATCATCAAGATTGCTCATATTAACAACATCTATATCAATGATTAAATCTAATAATTTTAGATATTCTTTTATTTCACTAACATGTGCATTTGTAATTTTAACCTTCATTTCAGGTTGATTTGAAATATTTAGTTCTTTTCTAAACCACTCAGTAATTTTTTCTTTATCAACCAAATATAAAATATCTGTAGGATTATTACGATCTTTAATTATATTTTTAGCAGTTAAAGCTAAATCACTTGATACAAATGTTTTTGTTAAAACATCGATTGTAAATTTTTTATAAATTTATATTTGAATCCACTTTAACATAGACTGTTTTATAAAATATAGATTCATCCATATCACAGATTAATTGCTTAATTAATGTTGTTTTACCTGTTCTTCTTAAACCATATAAAATAAATACTTTATCAATACTTTTTCCATATACATAATCATATAGTTCTTTATAACATTCTCTCTTTTTAAAATTTTTAATTGGTTCTATAAATTCTTTTAGTTCTTTTCCAACTAATACAGATGAATAATTTTGATAATCTTGAACTATTGTTTGAACATTTGCATCCTTTAATTCTTTTACTAAAGCCTTACATTGTTCGATTTATTCTTCAGGTCTTGAAATTCTTCAGGTTTTACAACTCTATTTCGTTGTTTACCATTCTCCGTCCATTGATAATAAGTATATACCTTTCCATTTATTTTCTTATAAGTTATATTGCCTTGTGGTAATTGAGTAATATATTCCTGATAATATTTTATTTTTTCATCATCCATATTCATCACTCCTTCTTCATTTATTATTTTAACTTATTTAACTTGATATGTAATGTTATAAGTTAAAATAATAAATGAATCAAAAAAGGTTGAAAATTTTTATTTACACTTTTCAACCTTTATAATTATATTAATTCGTCAAAATTATTTTCAGAAAAAATTTCAACACCATATTCTTTTAATAATCTAGCTGTAACTCCCATACCATTTATTTTAGTACCACTAAAGCTACCATCATAAATAGTATTAGAACCACAGGAAGGAGATTTTTCCTTTAAAACTGCTTTTTTTATATTATATTTCTTTACTAATAATAAAGCTATATTTGCTCCTTTATTATAATTTATAGTAACGTCCTCATTATTAATATTAATAACTCTATTATCTTTTATTTCACTAGGTAGTCTAGGAATTGATAATCCACCTACTACCTCAGGACAAACTAATATTAGATTATATTTACTTTTAAGCTCTTCTATTTTTTCATTATAATTACTCTTACCATTGTATTTGGTATTATAGCCTAACAAACAAGAAGAAACTAAAATATTTTCCATATTAGAAGAATTCCTTTAATTTAATTGTTTGTTTACGATCTGGTCCAACAGAGAAAATAACAATTTCAGTCTTTGTTAATTCTTCTATCTTCTTAATATAATTTTGAGCATTAACTGGCAATGCGTCAAAGCTTGTAACATTAGTTATATCCTCATTCCAGCCTGGCATTTCAATATACAATGGTTTACATCTTTCAAGCTCCTTTAAAGATGCAGGAATTGTATTGATTATTTTTCCATCAAGCTCATATGCATAACATATTTTAATAGTTTCTAATCCACTTAATACATCAAATAGCATTAAGGCCAAATAATTAATACCTGAAATTCTTCTTGCGTAATTTAATGCAACACAATCTAAATAGCCAACTCGCCTAGGTCTTTTTGTAACAGTACCATACTCATGACCTCTTTCACGAATATAATCTGCAAGCTCTCCTTCTATTTCAGTTGGGAATGGACCCTCACCAACTCTTGTAGTATAGGCTTTACATATACCTAAAACATTATTAATATATCTAGGTGCTATACCTGCATTAAGTGGCACTGAAGCTCCTGTAGGTGATGATGATGTTACATATGGATATGTACCATGATCAAGGCATAGCATTACTCCTTGAGCTCCTTCAAATAGAATTTTAGAGCCCTTTTCTATTTCCTCTTCTAATAATAATGATGTATCACATACAAATGGTTTGATCATTTTACCATATTCAACATATTCATTATATATTTCATCAAATGAGAATGTCTTCTCACCTAACATTTCTAATTCCATATTTTTGATTTGTAAAGTATTTTTTAATACTGTTTTAAATACTTCAGGATCAATTAAATCAGCAATTCTAATACCAATACGATTTGCCTTATCAGCATAAGTTGGACCGATACCACGTTTAGTTGTACCTATTTTTTGGTCACCCTTAAATTTTTCAAAGGCACCATCTAATTCTTGATGATAAGGTAGGACAACATGAGCTCGATTTGATATAAATAATTGATAATTTTTAATTCCTCTTTCCTCTAAACCATGTAGTTCTTCTAACATTTGTTTAGGGTTAATTACCATACCATTAGCCATTATATTTTTAATATTCGGGTTAAAAATACCTGATGGTATACTTCTTAACGCATATTTTTCTCCATCAAAATTTATAGTATGTCCAGCATTATTACCACCTTGGCTACGTACAACAACATCAGCCTCTTGTGCTAAATAATCTGTAATCTTTCCTTTTCCTTCATCGCCCCATTGAGAGCCTACAACAACTAATGTACTCATTATAACATTATCTCCATTTTCTAACTAATTTGAAATACAAAGTAATTATACTAAAATAGAATAAAAAAGACAATATTAAAGAATAAATAAAAAAGTCTTCATCCAAAATATCAATCATATTCATTCAAAATTGACATCCCTAACAGCCGTGACGATAATTGTGTTCTATAGCTTAGTTTTCAATCTAATAGATTGTTTTTTCATATTTATTTAATCGGATAAGTGAAAAAATCAGCTAAAGATAAATTAAGTGCCGTTGCAATTCTAAACAAAGTAGATACTCTTAAGTCAGATTTTCCATTTTCGATATCACTTAATGTTTTTGGCGTACACTTAACACGATATGCAAGTTCTTCTTGAGTCATATCCTGTGCATGTCTTATTTTAACTATTCTAATACCTATTTCCTTAAGAAAATATTTAGATCTTATTTGGTCTATTATCTTTTCTTCTTCCATAGTTTTTCACCTCATTTTAAATATAAAAACAAGGCTTTATTTTTACCACGTCCTATAGGACGTATTTTGTCATTTTGAGAAAATTTTAAATATATTATCATCAGAAAATGTTAAAATAATTTATTATTTTTTAAAAAAATATAATCGGAGTATTTCACTCCGATTATACTAAAAATCATTACTTAAAAGTATTTGAAAATAACTATGTATTATTTGCAATGCTTCTCTTTGACGTTTTGTGATTATATCTGCTAAAACGCATATGTATCCATAATGCTCATAATCTACAAATATTTTTTCAATAATCATTTCTTTATCTAAATATCTTCCATCAACCAATTCCAATTTAAGATTCTTAGATAATTCTCTTGATAAATATGAATCTATCTTTTGAACAAATGAAGATGATGTTATAGAACCACTTGATATTTGCTCTAAGGTAGAATAAATAATATTAGAATCATCAAACACAATAAAATCAGATTGATATTCCTTTCCTAAGGATTCTAATAATGCCTTTAAAGGAGATATATCCTGATTTAAAGGATGAAATTTTTCTAATACAATTCGATCATCTTCAGTAAAAATATCAACCATATCACCACTATTAATTTTTAATCTTTTTCTTATTTCCTTAGGAATTACTACTCTGCCAAGCTCATCTAAACGTCTTACAACACCAGTTTCTTTCATTTTACCACTCCATTTTGTCAAATCCTGGCAAATATAGTATTATCAATAAGCTAATTATTTATGCATTTTTTTATAATGTAAATATGCCATATTTAAATTTTTAATTAAAGCTGGACTAACAGATAAATTCTTAATTCCTGCTTCATAAAGCTTAATGCTAAATTCTTTTATTGCTGCAATTTCACCACATACCGATAAACATATATCCTTTTCTTTACAAAACTTAATTAATGGCTTTAATCTATTAATAAAATCATCAATATAGTCATCCAAATCAATAACAGTATCCTCTCTATTGATATTATATAATTGCGACATTAAATCATTAGTACCAATAGCTATAAAATCTACATCCTGAAACTCTTGAATGTTTTCTAAGGATTCCCTGGTTTCAACCGTTAAGCCTATTTTAGGCAAATTGCAATTTAATGATTTATTTATATTTATGATCCATTCCTTTAAATATTGAAATTCTTCATATTTATAGATCATAGGAAACATTACTCGCATATTATTATATTTATTAGCTAGTAATAAAGCCTTAATTTGATCTTCAAAAATGGACTTATTGTTTATATAGCTATCATATGATTTAGAATAACTACTTAAATAATCAACTTTTTTATCATCACATATATCAAAGGTTCTAAAATTGATAGGTTTTTCTTTACAATATTCTACTGCAGATTGATAAATATTAAGTTGCTCTTCAAAGGATAAGGGCTTAACCGAATTAATAAAAATAAACTCTGTCCTATATAATCCTACTCCATCAAAATTATAATCCAAAACCATTTTTAAATCAGAATTATTATAAACATTTGCTAAAAATAGATAATCATCGTGCTCTACAGCATATTTATCTATTTTATCTTGCCTTTTAATCTCTTTATTATAAAATTCAATTTCATCACTATTTGGATTTACTATTATTGTTTTAGTTCTTGTATCAATGATTATACAATCATCTTCATTTAAATTAATATCAGAGACTACATAAGGTAAGCCAAGACTTCTACATATAATTGAGGTATGAGAAGAATAACTACCTTTTTTAGCTATTATACCTAACAATGAATTTTTCCTTATTAAAAGGTCTGAAGGAAATAAATTATCCACGTATAAAATATAAGGTGCTTTTTCTATTCTATATGTTTTATCTAATATACAACCAATTAATCTATCTCTTATGTCCTCAATATCAACTGTTCTTTCTGACAAATAATTACTATTAGATTCCTTTAATGGTTCAATAAATTCTTCTGTTGCATCTCTAATGGCGTTAATAGCTGATTCCCCTTTATTGATTCTTGATAAAATTTTAGTATGTAAAAGCTTATCATTAATCATTAGTCTTTGAATCTCAATATATTTAGTAAAGCAATCATCCTTACTAAGATTATCAATTTGAATATTTGCAAGTGAAACAGCCTCTTTAAATTTAGAGGTTTCACATTCTATATCACCTAATTCATCTATTAGCTTTATTTCATGAATAAATTTGACCTTACCTATTGTATATCCCTCAGATAATACTTTCGAAATCTTATTTTTCATGCTTCTCACCATTATAAAATAAAACAGGTATTTCTATTTCATTTTTAGTTATTCCTGCATGATGACTTCTAAAATCAAAATTAGCCTCTTTATAAGAAAAATAATAATCATTTATTCCTACAGCTACATAGTCGGCTAAAAATGGATTTATCCTTGGATTAATATAGCCATTTGAATCACCAAAAAAACCTAGCTTTATTGCATCCTCAGTTTTATAAAGCTTATAAATTGAAGAATATAATGAATTAAATAAAGCTTCAAATTCTTTATCTTTATCTTTTTTTACGCTAAATGTTATACATCTCGCATCATTAGAAGGTCGTCTATTTAATAAATTAAATAAAGGCTTACATTTATCTAAATTAATCTTTTTTACGTCAGTATGTCCATGATCTGCAGTAATTATTAATAACGCATCATCAGGTAAGGATTTAGCATAGCTTCTTACACATCTATCAATATGAGCACATTCAAGCTTAGCTTGATCACTATATGCTCCAAACTCATGCATTAAACCATCTGGTTCTGTATAATAAACATATTGAATAGATTTTGAGTGTTTTTTTATAATATTTCGACTTCTTCTTAATAAACTAGTAATATCGTACTTCTCTTTTCTAAAATCAGGCTCTACGCAGAATCCCAGTCCATTCATATCCTCATAGAACATTTTAAATGGTAAAATACTATATCCACTAATTCCCGTTGGTTCTTCTGTATAATAATCTTTTCCCGTAAATAGAATTACATTCTTATTTATTTCAGATACATAATTTTCCCAACCTGTCCAACCAGATTGTAAGGGGGTTAAGCCTGATTTAATTGAAGTAGTCGCAGCAGCAGTTGTTGATGGATAAATACTATGTATTTTTGTCATTTCTAATGATTTTAAAAATGAATCATCTTTAAAATTATTATTTAATATATTTATTCCCATTCCATCAAGCAATAGAATAATTATATGATTATATTTTTTATTAAATGGTTTTAAATTACATCGATAAGGAAATAAAAAACCATAATTTTCTCTTATGCTACCAATAATATTTAAAAATGTATCATTAAAATCTGGATATAGTATTTCTCTAGCTTCTATTTTTTGATTACTGTATTTCAAAATGATTTTGTCTTCACCATGTTCTAATATAGGATTTAAATCTATATTACCTACTGGCTTATATCCAAGATTAAGATATTCTTCTAAAGCATTATACATTTGAACTTCGTCATTAAAGCTTATTACTCTCATTAGTGATTAATCTCCATCCTATCTAAGATTTTTAAACCAATTTTTTTGCAGAATTCTTCAGCCATATCAATATATTTACCGCTTAATCCCTCTATCCTATGAGCATCCGCACCAATAATTATTTTCAAGTTTTCATATTCCCTTGCGATATACCAAAAATCCTCATATGGGTAGCACCATTTCTCAATTCTACCATCTCGGATTGAATTAAATATTCCATTTGCATTTACTTCTAAATAAATATTATATTTTATTGCAGCCTCACATATTATTCTAGTTGCTTTAATGGCGTTATCATCAAACTCTCTTTTACCACTAGTATTTTTATAGCTATACATAAATAAATCCGGATGAACTAATGTATTAAATAGTCCTGTAGACATAGCTAATACAGCAGTATCAGCATATTCTAATACATTATTATAATTAATGTTAGCATAGGAATTAATTATTTTACCAGTTTTATCCTTGAAATAATGTATTCCTAAGTTTAAATAATCACATTTAGATTTTAAATCCTCATAAAGCTTAATGCTCTCAGGAATAAATTCTGTTTCAAAGCCTGAATATATTTTTATCCTATTTTGGTATTCCTTTCTTGCATTTTCAATATCATTTAAATATGTCTTTATTGTTTCATATTTCATATTTTGATGACAATAATTTTCAATATATTCTTCATTAGTCATAACATTTTCATCTATAGGAGCATGATCAGTAATTCCTATTTCAGCAAAGCCTAATCTTACAGCTTCCTTAACGTAATCGATAACATCACCGATAGCATGATTACAATATTTAACATGAGTATGATAATTATTTTTAAGCATTTTCTCCCCTCTTTTCTCAATCACTATTATTAAAAAAATTATGTATAACTAATAATTCTAATACCTTTGCATCTCGTTCTAGCATTAATCGATCTATTGAATCATGCTTTTTCTCTCTATTAATCTTTATTGCATAAAGAGGATCAACGAACTCCAAAGTAAACTTTTCATCTTTTTCATAATCATCTAACTTTTGAGAAATAGCATTATCCTCACATTCTATAAAGTAATAGTAATTATCCTGTTCAAATACTTCATTTTGCTTAAATTTACTTTTTTGTATACGATGAACATATCCATATTCCTTAATGGTATTAATATTTACAATTAATCCTGTTTCTTCCTTTACTTCTCTAATTAATGCTTGAACTGGATTTTCACCACTCTCAATTCCTCCACCTGGGAATTTATAATAATTGTATTTTATGCTATGAATCATAGCAATTTTATTACCCTTAATATAAATACCTCTTGAGGATGGTCTTTTAAAGCTTTTCCAGCTAAGCTCATAATCCATTTCATCCATTTTAAATAATAGCTTCATGTTTCTATCCTATTGAATCCTTAATATTAAACATTTTAAATATAATTGTTCTTCTGATGTTAATAACGCTGGATGATCTGGTGATTGAATTCTAAAATCTAAAAATTGAATCTTTCTTTTTGCATCGTGTGCAGCCTCATTAATCATTTGCATAAACAAATCTGGAGTCATATGCTGACTACAGCTAAAGGTTAATAAATAACCTCCAGTTTTAATAATTTTCATTGCTTGCATATTTATTTCTTTATAGCCACGATAAGCTTTTTTTACAGTTGTTTTATCTTTAGTAAAGGCTGGTGGATCTAAGATTATTAAAGAATATTTATCCTTAATATCCTCCCAATGAAGGTATTCAAATACATCAGTGCAAATTGCATTTAGTTGAGTAAAATTATTCAATTTGGCATTGTTAATAATTTCATCACATGCTCTTTGAGATATATCACATGCATCCACATGCTTTGCACCATATTTACATGCATGTAAAGCGAAGCCACCAACATTACTAAATGCATCTAGAACAACTTGATTCTTAGCATATAATCTTAATATATCTCTATTTAGCTTTTGATCGAGAAAATAACCAGTTTTTTGACCATTTTCTATATCAACAATAAATCTAATATCATCCTCTTCAACCATAACTCTTGGATTGAATTTACCATATAAAAAACCCTTAGTCTGCTGCAATCCTTCTTTTTCTCTTACTGGCATATCACTACGTTCATAAATTCCTTTACATCCAGTCAATTCAACTAATATATCTACAATGTCTTGCTTAATCATATCCATACCTAAGCACATAAACTGAACTGATAGATAATCACCATATTTATCAACCACAAGTCCAGGTAAAAAGTCAGCCTCACTAAATATTAATCTAGCTGCATTCCAGCCTAAAGTATTTCTATGCATTATTGCGTATTCTATTCTTTTTCTAAAAAAATTTTTGTCTATTACTTCATTTTCATCTAATGATAGAATTCTAACCATTATTTTTGAATTTGTATTTAAAAATCCATAGGCAACAAATTTATGCTCATATGTATAAACACTACAGACTTTGCCATTTTCTATATTGCCTTCAAAATTAATTATTTCATTATTAAATACCCAAGGATATCCGTTTATGATATTTTCTTCTTCTTTTTTATTTAATATAACTTTTAACATAAAATCACCATTTCTTAGTTAATATATGAAATATTATCAGTTAATGTAAAATTTATTTCTTATATAATTATTTTAATGATGGAGTAACAGGTGAAGCTGTCTCATCGTAAGCATATTCTAAATACGACATAATAAATGGGCCTACACCTTTTGCATCATTACTACCTGTTGGTTCAGCAAGATAATAATAGATAGAGCCGTCTCTTATTTGGTTACCATCTGGACCCAAGCCAGCAGTAATACAAATGTCTGATAAGGTATTATCTATAAATGAATGAGCATATATTCCTTCAAATATCTCTCTTCCCTTTTCTTGATAAGAATCATCTAAATAGCCAAGCTTGGCACCCTTCATTAGAGTGTATGCTATCATTGAAGATCCTGATGATTCAACATAGTTTTGTATTTTTGTATCAACATAACCATTTTCAGTTAAATATTTTGTGTTTTTTAATCCTACTAAATATCTAGCAGGGACTATAAATTCTTTTGGACCTTGATCTATAACCTGATAAAACATCTTTGTAGCTTTATCTTGATATTGTAATAAACCATCGACTGCTTCTTGAAGTAAATTAATTAAATATACTTTATCAGCACCATCAGGGTAATATTCTAAAATATCTACTAACGAAACTATATACCAGCCCATACTTCTTAACCAAAATGATTGAGAGGTACCTTTAGTGTAATTACTCCAGGAAACACCTGTAGAAGAGAATCCATGATAATATAATTTTTTATTTTCATCAAACATATTTTCTCTTATAAATTGATATTGCTTTTTTATTAAGTTCAATTCATTAGTATTATTTGTAGCTACTGCATATCTAGCATTAAATGGAGCATACATATACATTCCATCTAACCATATTTGATCTAAATATGTTGTTTTATGTGAATAATTACCATAGCTATCATTCACAATATCCATATTTTTTAGATATTTATATGTTGCTTCAATAGCATTAAGATATCTTTGGTCATTAGTCATTTGGTAAGCATCAAATAATATTTTTGATTCACATATTGAATCTAATTCACCTGTTTTAAAATTAGCTTCCTTTGTCTCTGGATGAATAAAGATTCCTTCTTCATTGATATAATAGTTTATATATTTTATAAAAAAGCTTTTATATATATTTGCTTTATCAGAATTAGTATCCTTTAAATTATAGTATAAATTAACAATTGAATTCAAAAAAACACCATCAATATAATTCCATCTACCTTTAAAGCCTTCTCGATTCCAAGATGGAATATAGCTATTTGTTTCCGATAACAATGTATCAATATAGGAGTTCATATTAGAATTTAATTCATTATTTATTTTATTGTCTGTATCGCTTATTTGATTATTGGAATTGCAGCTTACTGCTGATAATGAAATTAAAAAAAATAAAAAAATTAATCCTAGTTTTTTCATATATATTCCTCCATTGGTTATTAACAATTATATATTTATTTTTATTAAATCACAATAAAAAGCTTCATATTTATTTTAAAATACGAAGCTTAATTGTTGTAATTATTTATTATCTTCTTTTAAAATTTTTAAAAAGGCTAATGTAAAATATCCTACATTTCCAAAAAATGCCAAACCAAGTAGATTGTTAATCCATGTAACTAACAATTTAATATTACTATTTTCTTTTAGACTAGGCAAATATGCAACAAGCTTAAAGTTAAATAGGCATATACCAACTAACAAAAATAATGAAATAATTAGGCCAACTACTACAGAACTATACTTCTTCATTTTCCACCTCAACATTATTTAGTAAATTATAATTTTTAGTTGCCTTATATATAGGCGTATAAATAAATGCAATTAAAAGTACTGTTATGAAAGATGTTAAAATTGATGCAGGAATTTTCGCTAATGCTGTAGCATAAGCAACAGGCCAATCTACTCCATCAAATGTATGTGTTAATAAAATTCTTAGTCCTAATTCTAATATCATATTAGCAAGCATTCCTATTGTAGTTGCAAATAACGCAATTTGTTGAGTATAGCTTAGTTTAAATGATATGATACCTGCAACAAGTAAAAGTGTAAAGAATAAAAATGAGAAAACAACTGCTAAAATTAAATCAGTTTTAGCTATTGTTTTTGATGCATTAAAAACTTCTATAGTAAAGCCTTTATCAGTTGAGTTAGCAATCATTACTATACCTAGTACACCTAAAATCAAGAATAGACCGCTTAATATAAATAATAGCTTTTTAACACTATATTTTTTCTTGAAAATAAACTTAAATAATTCTCCTACTATAAATCCAATCGCAAATTTTAAAACAAAAGAACGAATGTAGGTTGATGGCGCATATCCAGCAAAAATATCATATAGTCCCATTCCTAATGAACCACTTAAGCCTCCTACGATTCCTCCACATAATAATCCAGCTAATATCATAACAAAATTACCTAGGTGAACCATACCTCCGGAAGGCATAGGAACATTTATCATAGTACCTACAAAGGATAAAGCTGAAAAAACTGCTGTTAATGTTAACAAATATAAGCTTTTGTTCTTTTTCATATGTTATTCCTCCCTATATACGAAACATTATATATTTTTTTGATACTATTTAAATAACCAGTTTATTTATTTTTTTAGGTACCAGTTTATTTATGAATAAAATAATAGTAGATTAATTTTTTTTTTTAAGATATAATATATACACATCTTATTACAAAGGAGTAATTAAGCTTATGAAAACATCACTAGTTATTATGGCTGCAGGATTAGGTTCAAGATATGGCGGAGGAATTAAGCAATTAGCCAAGGTTGGACAATGTGGGGAGATTATTATGGATTATTCTATCCATGATGCGATTGAAGCTGGCTTTAATAAGATAATTTTCATTATTAGAAAAGATATAGAAAATGATTTTATGGAAGCTATTGGTAATAGAATTGAAAGGTTATGTAATAAATACGATGTAGAGGTTTGTTATTGCTTCCAGGATTTAAATGATTTACCTGATGGTTATATTGTACCAGATGGCAGAGTTAAACCATGGGGTACAGGTCATGCTGTACTAGCAGCAAGACATCTTATTAAGGAACCATTTATGGTTATTAATGCTGATGATTATTATGGTAAGGAATGCTATAAAAAAATGCATAATTATTTAATTAATATTAAATCAGATACTGATTTTTCAATGGCAGGCTTTATTTTAAAGAATACTTTATCTGATAATGGTGCTGTTAATAGAGGAATATGTTTATGTAATGAAGATCATTATTTAACAGATGTAAAGGAAACATTAAACATAGTTAAAGATGGTAATACTGCAAAAACTGAAACTGAAATGTTAGATATTAATTCTATTGTATCAATGAATATGTGGGGTTTAACGCCATACTTCATTAATGTATTAGAAAAAGCGTTTATTGATTTCTTAAATAATCTAGATAATCCAACAAAGAATGAATTCTTATTACCTACAGAAATTAATAAATTAATAAAAAACAAAATAGTAACATGTAAGGTATTAGATACTAATGATAAGTGGTTAGGCGTAACTTATCAAGAGGATAAACAATTTGTTATTGATTCAATTAATGAATTAATTAATCAAGGTATTTATAAAAAAGATTTATATAGTGATTTGTAGAAAAAAATACTAAGTGGATGAACCCACTTAGTATTTTTTATAAACTATTTTTCTTGTTCTTGGATAACTTTTTCATACATTGATTTAAATAAATCTAGTTCCTTTTGTAAAGCATGCTTATCAAAATCATCTGCTTCCTCTACTAAATCAGTTGTCTCAAAAATGTGCTCTTTTAATATCATTTTTAATGTATATAATTCATCTTTTGTAAATTCTATCATTTTTTTCTTCTCCTCTTATTGAATTCATTTATAGCATTATTTTTTCATATAATCAATAAAAGCTTGATATTTTTTAAAAAAATTATAAAAAATATAATTATAACAACAAAAATATATTTATTTTTATCAAAAAAGTTGACAAAAAATAGCCTCAATGTTATACTTTACATAGGAAATTTCATAAAAACGTTTACATGAAATTTCTTAAAAATAAATATTAGCAAAGCTAGAGTAATCTAGTGACGCAAAACTATAGGGACCTAATTTTTTAGGTCAGCCAGCTGCAAATAATTTTTAATGATATACGTAGTCATTAAATGTTTTTGCAGTTTTTTTATTTAATTGCTAATATTAAATAAAATAATTTCATATAATGAAAGGGGACAAAAAATATGAAAAATAAATTAAAAGCTTTATTAGCAGTATTTATGGGAGTATTTGCTTTCAGTGCTGTAAGTTTAAGTGGTGTTAAAGCTGCTGAAGTAACGAGTACATTTATATTTGATAGTGAAACAGAATTACCAAAAGTTAATGCAAATTCCACTGGTACAGGTACTGCCGTAGATGAAGTTACTGGTGAAGAATTAAAATTAGATATTGAAAATAATATGAGCGGAAGTATTGCTTGGAGTAGTGGAGTATATTTTAATAGAAAGTCAACAGATTCAACCGAATATGCTTCATTTACCTTTACTTCAAAAGGAGCAGGAAGTGTTACTCTTACCTCATTTACTACACAATCTACTTCAAAATATGCAAATCTATCGCTAACAAATAGTTCAGATGTAAGTGAGAATAAAAGTGTCGCTGTAAAAGAAGTTGACCAAGTGTTTACTTTTGATTCTGCAGATACCTATGTATTAAAAATAGCAGGGGATAGTACTCAAACTTCAAGCATAAAATTTTCATCATTAGTTATTACTTACACTTATGAAGCAGCCTCAAGTGATCAAATTATTGTTTTATTTGATTCTAATGGAGGAACATCTGTTGCTTCACAGACAATTGCCATTGGTTCTCAAGCTGAAGAACCAAGCACTACTAAAAAAGGTTATTCTTTTGATGGATGGTACACAAAAGATGGTTCAAGTGATGGTGAGTGGGGAAGTTTGTTTGATTTCAATTCATCTATTAGTGAGAGCATAACATTATACGCTAAGTGGAGTAAAAATAATGCTGAATGGTGCACTATAACATTTAATTCCGATGGTGGAAGTGAAGTTGCAACAACTGAACAAATTTATGGTACATCATATGAACTACCAACATCAAAAAAAGAAGGATATGCTTTTGGTGGATGGAACGATGGTTCAAATACTTATACAACGACTTACACAGTACCAGAACAAGCCAGCATTACTTTAACTGCTATTTGGAATGATTTAATTGTATTTGACCATTATACTGATTTTACAAATGGTATAAAAAATGATACTGTATTTACTATTTCTGGTAATATAGCAACTAATAAAGGTACTTGTGCATTTAATGGAAAAGAATATTCTACTGTATTAAAAATGGAATCAAGTACATCAATCACTATTAATTTACCATACAATTCTACAATTTATATCGCATTCTCAACCTCTGATAGCAAAAATTGTAAAATAGATGGAACTAAAGTCACAGAAATAACAGATAATTATATTAAAACAACATTGAATGCTGGTGAACACACAATTACAAAAGCAGATACAGCCAATGTTGGATTTATTGGTTTAATTTATGATACAATTTCAAAAGATGTAACAGCAACTTTTGAAGCACAATATAATGCAGAAACAGATGCTGATAGTACAAAATTAAGATTTATTGGTACAATTGAAGGCATATCATATGATGATTATGCTAATATTACTTCAGTTCAATTCACATATACTTTCAATGAAGTAGCTAGAACAGGTAAAATAACTTCATTATATAAGAGCATTACTAATGGTGGTGCAGAATTTAAACCAGCTGCAGATAATACTTTATATGTTGTTTATACTTTAAATAATATCAATAAAGCAGCATATAATGGCTTAACTTTATCAAATCTTCAATTAGTTATTACATTCAGCGATGGTTCTACCACAACAGTATCTCATACTGATATAGTTTTACCAACTTTTAATAATACAATTGCTTAAGGAGGCTTACAATATGAAAAATTATAAAAAACCTATTATTGAAGAAGAGCAAATTGAATTAGAAGATATTATTGCTACATCTGGACCTTCAATCAATGATATATTTGATTTTAATAATGATGGAGACGGAGAAGACTTATAATAATAATTAGGATGTCAAATTGACATCCTATTATTTTAGGTATAATATGAAAAAAATATTAATAATAGGAATAATAAGTTTATTTTTATTAGCTTCTTGTAACAAAAGACCTAATAAAACTACTCCAACCAGTGATATTCCTTCTTCTACAAATCCAGATACAAGTCAACCTTCTTCTACACTACCAAGTACTGATACTTCTTCTACAGATAATACCTCTGATAAAGACACAGATATTACATCAAGTACTTCACCAATTGGTGATTATGATGATGGAAAATGGGAAGGAAAACCATTTTAAATTAATATTTAACAGCTCAAATGAGCTGTTTTTTATTATTGATAAATCATATTTTATAAAAAAAATAATTAAGCTACATATATTCAACTATATTATTTAAAAATATAGAAAAAAGATTACTATATGATATAATTGATTTATAAATAGTTCTATTGATAAATAAAATTAATTAAATAAGTGAGGTGAGTCGAGTAAGTATTACGCTCGACAATGATTATGAAATATAGTATTGGACAAACAATTTCTAAAGCTATAAAAGAGAATAAATGGCTAAGTATAGATTATATTAATACCGAAGGCAAAGAAAGTACTTTTTGGTGTTCAATAATAGATATTGATATAAATAATAAAGGTTTAATAATTGATATTTTCAACATATTTAAAAGCAATAAAGTCATAAACAATGGATATATTAACTTTGATAGAATTAAAAATGCTAAAGTTTTAGAAGGTACATATTATTCTTATGATTCTTTAGATAAAAAGATAGAAAAAAATATTACAAAATTGTCATGGCTTGAATTTAGTAACTTTAATGATAAAATATTAGAATACTATAGTGAAGCTAAAAGATTAGATATTGATCCATATCAAAATGATTATTTAAATGTAAGTGGAATTGATGCTAGAATTTTATCAGAGACAAAAAATTCACTAAGTGATGAACAATTTGAAATTATAGTTAAAGATATTTATAAGAATGAAGATATAGAAAAAACAAATAAATTCTCTCAGCTTGCTATTAACAAGTTCTCAATTTCAATAAATAATAAAATATATGTTGTAGCTTATTTTCCATTAATTTTAGATGTAAAAGCAAAAGAATTAATTGTTAATAAAAGTTTTTTAATTAATGAAAATAAGTTTTCTCTTTCTACTTATATAACAATGAATCCTGATGAATATATACAATTATTGCATACAAATTATGACGAGACAAAGGATTGTCTTAGAGAAAACTTATTCATAATTTATAATGAAAAAATATATATTTATTTTATCTGCATTAATTATTTTATTAACTTCTTGCAGTAAACCAACTACAGAAACTACAAATTCTACTTCTTCTACAACAAATGTTCCTACTAATTCTTCACCAACCACACTACTCCAAATACTTCTATACCATTAGCTCAAGAAGCATTATTACAAATAGAAGATAAAATGTATGATACACAGATGAAAACAGATGGTATAAAGAATATCGTAAAGATAGGAATTGCTTTTCGTGGAAAACAAGCTGTTGTAAAAACTAACAAGGAAAAATAATATTTATATTATTTCAAATAGCAAGATTTCTTGCTATTTTTAATTTTAATAAAGATTTAATATAATTAATCATTTAAATGGCAAATACTTAAAATAAAAGAAAAACGAGTGGTATGACCACTCTATAATATTAATTATTTTAGAAAATCCTTTAAACTATCAATAAAAGATTTTCTATTTGATTGATTATTGCTAGTATTCTTTACTTTAGTTGTAGCACTATTATTACTAGTATTATTCTTAACTTTGGTTGTTGCGCTATTATTACTAATATTATTTGTATTAGTTGATTGATTATTAACACCAAAGGTTTGGTTATATTTTTGAGTTATTAACAATCCAATACTTTTTGAAATAGGTCTTGGAATTAAAGCATTACAGTATTCTGAATATGCTTCAGCAAGTACTTCTTTTTCATGAATTATATTGTCAACAATACAATATTTAGATAATCCAGTACCTATTTGTTCTATAGTATATTGTTTAATAATCTTTTTTAAATCATAGGAATCACTTATATTTAGTATGTAATCTAATAAATGTCCTATTTCATGATCTATAACTGATTTAATGGTTTTACAGCTTTTAGGGTTAAAACCTGATTTTTCACTATATTCTAGATTTTTTAATATAGATATTTCACTTAATGCTTTATGATTTACAAGTATTCCACTTAATATAAATGGAGGAGAGCCCATATAAAATGCAGAAGCTAAAGCATTACCTTCAAATGCTTTATTACATTGTTCTACTAAATCATTAATCCCTTTTTTTAGCATAGTCATCAGCATTATATCATAGCTATGATATAGCTTATGTAAAAGATTATCCTTAGCCTTTTTTAGTCCTTCTGTAGTACCAAAATAATTTATTCTTGATCTAATTGCTGGAAATTTTTTTATTGAGCTATTTACTACAGATAAAACTTGCTTAGCTAACCATAAATCAATATCTCCTAAGCATAGTTCATCTGCTATATTTAGTTTAAGATATACATCCGTTAAGATTTTATTATCGGTTGCTTGTCTAGCCTCTTGTTCGAGGATAGATGCTGAAGGATTGGAAGATGGTTGCTGATTCATACTTATTCCTCCATTAATTTTAGTTTATACTAATTTTCTTAATACTTTTTCAAATTTAAAAATATCAAATTCTTTTTCTTTCTTTGAATTTTGGAAATTCATAAATATAAATTCTTTAGCAATTAATTCTTTTGCTTCTTTTGGTTTGTGATTTTCTAATAATTTATTATATACTTCACCCATAAAATCTATATTCTTGATACCTTCTTTAACAAATGCCATTATAAAATCATAGAATTCGGGTGGAAAAAAACATTTAGAATCTTCATCTTCATCATCAAAATCACTTGATGAATTAATTCCTAGATTCTGCTTATATTCATATATATTTTGTTTATATAAATCTGAAAATAATTCCTTTTCAACTTCAAGATCAAAAGCATTATCAAAATCACTATATTTTTCTATATTCATATTCCAAGGAGGATAATAGCCATTTTCTTCATCTTCATCTATACTATCAGGATCAATTTTACCATTAAGATATGCATATAATGTATGAATGTTATCCTCCCAAATACCTTGACCTGCACCATCTATAAGAATGATATCCTCTTTAGTGACTTCAACGTTTGAATCTGTTACTGTACCGTTAAAATCCCAACCATCGCCGGTATCATAGGTAAACTCAAATTTATTACCAAGATCTGATAACTTATAATCATCCATTAAAACATCATTTTCAAAACGATAATCTTCTAAGAATACACTAGGATTATAAGTTTTTGTTTTAGTGTTAAATAGAAAAAAATGTTCAAATGTTCCTTTAAAGGCTGTAACTATTGCACATCCTAAGTCTACAAGATTAGTATCCTCTTTTACAAGTAATGTTCTGTAGAAACGTTTAGGACTACAATATTTAAATGATAACTTAACTTTTTTATAGTTCATAATAATATTCCTTTCAATTACTTACTTCTTTTATGTTGATTATAACATTATTATTTAAAAATTAATATTATTTATTAAAAAATATATAATTAATTGGAAAAAATTGGAATTAATTTTTTTGAAATTTAGTTAGACATAACTAACTAATTGTGATATAATCTGGTTTGTCTAGACTAACCGAGGTGTTGTATGAAAAATTATTTTAAGAAAATTAAGGATACAAAATCATATTTTATAAGCTTGTTAATAATATTAGCTATTATACTAATTATATCTACAATATTAGCTATAAGTCTTGGAGCAGTCAAAATTAATTTTATAACTACTTATAAGGTTATAATAGCAAAAATTTTTAATATAAATAGCTTATTAGATGATATTAACAAATCAACTCAGGCAATTATTTGGGAAATGCGTGCTCCTAGAGTACTTTTAGGCTTGATTGCTGGTTCAGGACTTGCCATATGTGGGTGTATAATTCAAGCCACGGTTAATAATCCCATTTCTGAACCTTATATTTTAGGGATTTCATCTGGTGCAACATTTGGTGCAACACTAATAATTATGCTAGGGTTAAGTATGGCAGCTTCACTTGTAGCATTTTTAGGAGCACTAGGAGCAACTTTTTTAGTAGTGATAATTGCCTCAAGAAAAAGTAAGATGACAAGTACAAGATTAATATTAGCTGGTACAGTAGTAAATGCTTTATTTACCGCGTTTTCTAATTTTATAATTTCTATTTCAGGAACATCTGATAGCATTATGACGATTAAATTTTGGACAATGGGTTCTTTAACAAATGCGTCATGGAGTAATATTATATTACCATCAGCTATTATAATTGTTGCTGTTGTATTCTTTTTAACTCAAGGTAGAGTTTTAAATACAATGATGCTTGGGGATGAGGTTGCTATAACTTTAGGATTAAATTTAAGCTTTTATAGGTTTGTTTATTTAACAGTAGTTGCTGTTGTAACTGGTGTATTAGTTTCAACCTGTGGTGTTATTGGATTTGTTGGTTTAATTATACCCCATTTATGTAGAGCTTTCGTTGGAACAAATCATAAAAGATTAATCCCTATATGTGCAATAATCGGAGCTATATTTTTAATATATTGTGATATCTTTGCTAGAGTATTAATAAATAATGCCGAACTACCAATTGGAATATTCACTGCCTTAATCGGGGCTCCGTTTTTTATCTACATTGTGGCTAAGAAAAATTATGGTAAGGAGTAGTATTATGGATTTAAAATGTAGCAATATAAAATATAGTATTGATAATAAGATTATTTTAAATAATATAAATTTAAAATTAAATAATTATGAATTCCATACCATTTTAGGGCCTAATGGCTGTGGTAAATCAACATTACTTAAAAATATTTATAAGCTACTTAAGCCTGATAGTGGAGCTATATATTTAAATCTAAAAGAATTAAAGGAAATAAAAAGTAAGGAATTAGCCAAAAAAATGGCAGTAGTCGCACAATTTAACAATTTAAATTTTGATTTAAGCGTTAGAGAAATTGTATTACTTGGAAGAACACCCCATCTCCATATCATGGAAAGAGAGCATATAAGTGATTATGAAATTGTAGATGAAGCGTTAAAGCAGGTTGGTATGTATGATAAAAGAGATAGATCCTATTTATCACTTTCAGGTGGTGAAAAACAAAGAGTGGTCCTTGCAAGAGCGATTGCTCAACAGCCAAAAATATTATTATTAGATGAACCAACCAATCATTTAGATATTAAATATCAGTTAGAAATATTAAGAATTGTAAAATCTTTAAAAATAAATGTTTTAGCTGTATTACATGATATAGCATTAGCTTCAAAGTTTTCTGATTATATTTATTTAATGAAGAATGGAGAAATAAAATTTGAAGGTAGTCCAATCAATGTGATAACTAAGGAAAGTATTAAAAATATTTATGATGTAAATTGTGATGTTATAAGACAAGAAAATGGCAGTATATTAATTAATTATTTATAAAAAAGGAGATTTAAAAATGAAAAGTATTAAATTAACATTTAAAATGATGTTATGTATTATAGTATTATTTACTTTATTATCTTGTAGTAAAGATACTTCAAAAACAAACAGTAATGAAAAACAAGATTATGAATTAACAATAAACACATATGATGCAGCTGGTAATCAAATAAGTCAAACATTTTCTAAAATACCAACGAGAGTAATATGTAATAACCTTTCATCAGCAAAAACGATGATAGATTTAGGTCTTGAGGATTTAATTATTGGAATGCCTAATACTGATAATGAGGTAGTAGGAGAATATAAAGAAAAAATTGATAAGATAACAAAGCTTGGAGATAAAAAAACTTTATCAAAGGAAGTAATTATAAGCTATGAGCCAGATATTATTATTGGTAGAGCAGCAATGTTTACATCTTCTTTAATGGGAACCTATGATGAATTAAATAAATATGGCATAAATATTTTTACTCAAAGCTCATCTATAGCAAATACTGAGATAACCTCTGTTGCAAATGATATTAGGACGCTTGGTAAAATATTTAATGTTGAGTCTCGTGCTGAAGAAGTTGCTGAAGATATTGAAAATAAGATAGTTAATGCTATAAAGGATATTGAGATTACAGATAGCTATAAAAACGCCCTAATAATGTGTAACTTTAATGGTACAACATTTGGAGCGTATAAATCAGCCTTGCAGGAGAAAATGTTAAATCTTTTAGGCTATACTAATGTAGCTTCATCTACATCGGGATTAACACTTGAAAATTTAGTAAATATGAATCCAAAGCTAATTATTTATGTTACCTCTGATAGAAATCAAGCAAATGATAAGAATGCAATTAATTTACTTAAAAATATAGATATTATTTCTGATGTAGAAGCAATCAAAAGTGATTTTATTATTACTATAGCATATGATGATTTTATGGAATATGGATCAAATATTATTGATTCATTAGTATTGATAAGTAATTTTTTAAAGCAATGATAAAGAAAAATATTAATGGGTATAAGCTTAATATTATATTACCAGATAATTATAATTTAAAAGATAAGTACAAGTTATTAATTTTAAATGATGGTAATATGCTAGAAAATAGGCTTCATTTAAAATTTAGTGGAATAATTATAGGAGTTATTCCTAATGATAGATTAAATGAATATACACCATGGTACGCACCTGCAATAAAACAGAATTCTTCTGATTTTAAAGGAAAAGCTGATTCATATAATAATTTTTTAATAAAAGAAATATTACCATATATTATAAATAATTATAATGTAGATTTAAATTATATTATTTATGGAGGTTATTCATTAGGAGGTCTTTGTGCTATTAAATCATTGTATACATCCTATATATTTACTCACATATTTTCTATTTGTGGTTCGTTTTGGTTCCCTAATTTTAAAGAATATGTTTTATCAAATGATATTTTAAATATAAAAGCAAATGTCTATTTATTAAATGGCTTAAATGAGGGAAAGCATCATAATAACATATTAAATCAAGCCCCAGTATGTGCAAATATTATACATAAAGAGATATCTAAATCTAATAAAACAGTAAGTATATTCGATGAATATGATCATCATCAAATAGTGAATGATAGATTTAATAAAATTATAAAATTAATAGATATAAATAAAGATTTGTAATATTGGTTAATTATATTATAATAATAGTAATAATATTTATGACTTGTTGGTTTTAAATTAAATATACGAGGTGAGACAATGATTTTAGTAACTGGTGATACTCATGGTAGTATTGATTTTAATAAGGTTTTATCTATTAAAAATAAAAATATTTTAAGTAATGATGATTATTTAATTATTGCTGGAGATTTTGGTGCTATTTGGGATAAAAAAACTTTAGAACAAGATTTATCTCATTATACAGAGTTACCATTTAAAGTCTTGTTTGTGGATGGAAATCATGAGAATTTTGATTTATTAAATTCTTATCCTATTTCAATATGGAATGGTGGTAAGGTCCATATAATAAAAGACAATATAATTCATTTAATGAGAGGACAAGTGTATAATATTGAAAATAAAACAATATTTACATTTGGTGGTGGTACTTCTATCGATAAATACCTTAGAACTGAGCATATATCCTGGTGGAAGGAAGAAATACCTAATGAAAAAGAAATAAATGAAGGTAAAGCAAATTTATTAAAATATAATAATAAGATTGATTATATAATAACTCATTCTTGTGATACTTTTACTTTAAATGATCCATTATTATTTTTTAAAGGAAATAAATGTAAGGCATTTATTGATAATGAAATTCTAGATTATTTTGAGTTAAATATCGAGTATAAGCACTGGTATTTTGGACATTATCATGTTGATGGGAAAATAAATGAAAAGAAAACGGCAGTTTATCATTTATTTTATAAATTAATATAAGGACGTGTGAAAAAATAGATTTTTAAAAATCTATTGGACTCATACGTCCTATTGTTCTTGTTTGGAGTCTACAGACTGACATAAGGTAATCACAAAATAATACTTTTCATAGATAAAAACTCAAAAATGGTTTAAACATTGAAAAAAGAGTGGACAAAATATCCACTCAATAAAAACATTTTTAATCCTTTAAGCATCCAATAGGAATAACAAATATTCCATCATTTCTCTTATAACCATATTGAGAACCTGTAATAACAATTTTAAGGTCTGGTAATCTTAAAGGATATTTCTTTTCTTTTTCGTTATGAACTTTGATTAATCTTTCAATTTCAAGTAGATGCTTTGCACCATCTTCAACATTTTTTTCTCCTAATTTGAACTCTATTAGTGCATATCTTCCATCATCTAAATGTAAAACACAATCAGCTTCCACACCATATTTATCATGATAATAAGATATTTCTCCATTATATAAAGAAGAATATATTTTTAAATCTCGAATACATAAAGTTTCAAAAATAAATCCAAATGTATTTAAATCAAGTCTAAGACTTTCAGGATTTGTACCCAATGCTGCAACAGCTATAGACGGATCAATAAATTCCCTTTTTCTACCACTTCTAATTGCGCTAGACGATCTGATTGCAGGACACCATCCATATACATCTTCAACAATAAATAATTTTTCAAGTACAGCTATATAATCATCTAATGTAGGTTCTGTTATTTTATTAGTACTTTGTACATCTTCTAATATACTTTTCTTTTTTGCCAAAGTAGAAATGTTTCTAGCATAGGAACGCATTATTGCTTTCATAGTTACTGGATTTCTTTTTACGTTATCTACACTATTTAAGTCTATTTCACACACCTGACTAAAATAGTCTTTACTAATATATAACTTTGATTCCTTATCTTCTAACAATACGCTCTCAGGCCAACCACCTCTACACGCAGCAAAAATAAGATCATCATATGACAAATTAGAAATGCATCCATTTATAAGCTGTTCTTCACCATTAAATAATTTTATTAAAGAAACTGTACCATTTGATTCTTTTGATTCAAAAAGACTCATAGGATACATTTTTAATCTAGAAATACGCCCAGTACCTGTATGTGAGGTAGTAACTTTTTTAGATGTGGAACCTGTAAGAATAAAATTGCCTTTTTGACTATGCTCATCACAATAAGATCTAACAGCATCCCAAATTTCAGGAGCATCTTGCCATTCATCAATTAATCTAGGTTTTTCACCTTCTAATAATACAGATGGTGTAATTTCCGCTGTTTTAATAATTGCTGCTTTATTTGGTACATTTTGTAATTTCAAACTGCTCTTTGCTTTTTGATTTGCGGTTGTAGTTTTGCCACACCATTTTGGTCCAACAATATGTGTAGCACCAAATGTTTTAAGTTTGATTTCCAATATTTTATCAGCTATTCTAGGATAATATTTTTCTGCCATATACATCACCTACAAATAGTATACTTCCATTTTTGATAAAAGTCAATTTCCGTTTTTGTTTTTTTCTTCTTTTCATTTTTGTTTTTTTCTTCTTTTTATTTTTACTTTTTGCTGTATAGATGCAATGATATTTTTAAGTTTTCACTGTTCTGCCCGATTCAACGATTGGAGTATCTCGCTCGGGGAGGACAAAACATTTTGAAAAAAACTTAGATTTTTTAGTTTATCTAGTTAATTATAGGGATTCTTTTTATACTTATTATTCTTTTAAAAATATTAAAATGTGTTAATACTTCTTCTATTAATAGTATTTTATCTTTAGGATCACCATATTTTAATTTTCTAATTTCTTTGTTGTATATAATAGAACCAAGTATGAAAATTCTTGAACTAAATATAATAAATGATAATATCAAATAAAAAATATTGAAGAATGCTACTGTTCTCTTTTTATTATCTAAATTATCTTCATTTATTACACAATTGAAAATACATTTAAATCTATAATTCATATAATAGAATGAATCATTCTTTTGAACATTGTAAAAACTATCAATAATCAACAAAAAATACTTAATC
>JBJEFS010000161.1:0-26120 GCA_051874325.1 Anaeroplasma sp. | reverse complement strand
ATGTATTAACATCATTAAATAATTAATACAAATATATTATACGAGGAGAATATTATATAATGAAGGCTTTAGTAGTTGGTTATGGTGCGATGGGAAAACTTGTCGCTGATACATTAAAGGATAAGCTAGCAGCCGTTGTTTCAATTGAATGTGAATATAAGAGTATCTTTGATGTAAAGGAAGATTTTGATGTAATTATTGACTTTTCTAATCCTGCTAATCTTGATATGATATATGAATATGTAAATGAAACAAAAAAACCTGTCGTATTTGCGACAACTGGTTATAATGAAGAGCAAATTGCTAAAATTAATAAATTAGCTTCTATTGCTCCTGTGTTACGTAGTGCTAATTTTTCTTTGGGTGTAATCCTATTGAATAAATTAGTTAAAGAAATAACTCCTATTTTGATGGATACTTTTGATATCGAAATAATTGAAGCACATCATCATAATAAAATAGATTCTCCTAGTGGAACTGCAAAAATGCTTTTAAATTCTGTTATAGAGCAAACAAATTATAAAATTAAAGCAGGCAGAGATGGATACTCACCACGTGATCCACATGAGGTTGGAGTTCATTCAATTAGAGGGGGAAGTATTGTTGGTGAACATGAGGTTTTATTCTGCGGTGAGGATGAGGTATTGTCATTAAAGCATTCTGCACAGTCAAAAAAAATTTTTGCTGTTGGAGCAATAAAGGCTGCAGATTGGCTATGTGATAAACAGCCTGGATTATATTCAATGGAAGATGTATTATTTTAAGATTAATAGGCATTATTCAATTCTTAAAAATAATAAGATGCATTTAATAATATGTAGGACATATAATATTATGTGTCTTTTATACAAAGACATTTTCCAAAATTGTTTGAGATAATGTTATTTTTAGTTGAATTTTGTTTCGTTAAGTCTTATAATAAAAACAATACATTGTATTTTGAGGGGAGATTGTCATGAAAAAATATAATATAGGTATTTTAGGCGCAACTGGTGCAGTTGGACGAGAAATGTTAAAAATACTTGAAGAAAAAAATTTTCCAATAAATGAGCTTAGATTACTTGCAAGTCAAAGAAGTGTTGGTAGTAAAATTGAATTTAAGGGTGAAATGCATTCTGTTGTTTTAGCTAGTCATGATGCTTTTGAAGGTCTAGATATTGTATTGGGTGCAGCTAGTAATGCAGTAGCTAAAGAATTTGCACAAGATATAGTTAAGGCTAATGCAGTATTTATTGATAACTCGAGTGCATTCAGAATGAATGAGGATGTGCCTTTAATTGTACCAGAGATTAATGCTGAAGATATATTTAAAAATAAGGGTATTATTGCTAATCCTAATTGCTCAACAATAATTACTTTGGTAGCTATTAATGCAATAAATAAATTATCAAAAATTAAATCAATAGTTGCTTCAACATACCAAGCAACATCTGGTGCTGGTGCAGCTGGCCCAGTTGAATTAAATGACCAAATGAAAGCATTAATTAATGGTGGCGAAATTGTATCTAATGTTTTCCAATATCAAATTGCTAGTAACGTTATTCCTCATATAGGCTCATTCCTAGAAAATGGATATACTACTGAGGAAATGAAAATGCAAAATGAAGGAAGAAAAATAATGCATTTACCTGAATTGCTTGTTACTTGTACATGTGTTAGAGTTCCTGTTGTAAGATCACATTCTATTTCGGTGACATTAGTAACTGAAGATAGGTTAACTGTCGATGCTGTCAAAGAAGCAATTGCAAAGGAAAAAGGTTGTGTATTATATGACAATCCTGAATTAAAACAATATCCAATGCCTTTAGTTACATCTGATCAGGATTTAGTATACGTAGGAAGAATACGTAAAGATTTAATTAATGAAAATGGAATTAGTTTATGGTGCTGTGGTGATCAAGTTCGTAAGGGAGCAGCAACAAATGCTGTACAAATTGCGATGAAGCTTGTAGGACTTGATGATTAGGAGGAGCGTATGTTTGTAGTGACTAAGTTTGGTGGCAGTTCATTGTCTTGTGCTACCCAATTTGAAAAAGTAAAAAATATAGTAATGTCAGATCCAAAAAGAAAGATTGTAGTATGTTCTGCTTTAGGTAAAAGAGATAAAAATGACACTAAAATAACAGATTTATTGTATATTTTAAATGCTCATTTAAAATATTCAGTTCCCTATGAAGATATTTGGGATATGATCTATACAAGATTTGTTGAGGTTCAAAATGAACTTAAAATTGATTATGATATTAAACAAGATTTAGATCAATTACATTCTGAATTAAATAAGAATATTTCTCAAGACTATCTTGTATCAAGAGGTGAGTATTTAACAACTAAATTGATGAGTAATTATTTAGGATATACTTTTGTCGATGCAAAGGATTTATTAAGATATAATTATGATGGAAAGCTAGATGAAGAATTAACAGAAAAAAATGTTAAGCTTGCTTTTTCAAAATATGGTACATTAGTTGTTCCTGGATTTTATGGAGCATATCCTAATAATTCAATTAAATTACTATCTAGAGGTGGTTCTGATGTAACAGGATCTATTTTAGCTAAATGTTTAAATGCCTCTGTATATGAAAATTGGACTGATGTATCAGGTATATTAGCAGCTGATCCTAGAATTATTAAAAATCCAAATGCAATTAAAGAGATTACATATGCAGAATTAAGAGAATTATCATATATGGGTGCTTCTGTTTTACATGAAGAGACTGTTTTTCCTGTTCAACAATTAAATATCCCTATTAACATTAGAAATACAAATGAACCAAATAACCCTGGTACATTTATTCAAAATGAATGTTTAGATAATACAAATATTGTTACAGGTATAGCCGGTAAAAAGGATTTTTTATCATTTAATATATCTAAAGATCATATGTCAAATGAAATAGGATTTTTACGTAAGGCTCTATCTATATTTGAAAAGTATAATGTATCAATTGAGCATGTTCCATCAGGAATTGATTCTTTTTCGGTTGTTGTAAACAATGCAAGCGTAGAAAAATGTAAATATGAGCTTGTTACTGATTTAAAAAGAGAATTAAATGCTAATGTTACTATTGAATCTGATATAGCCCTTGTAGCAATAGTTGGTAGAAATATGGCTAAAAGAAGTGGTATCTGTGGTACAATTTTCCAAACATTAGGTGCTGAAAAGATTAATGTTAAATTGTTAGCTCAAGGACCATCTGAATTAAACATTATTATTGGTGTAGCTAGTAAAGATTATGAACAAACAATTAAATCTTTATATGAAAGCTTAGTTAGATAAAATCTCACAAATGTGAGATTTTTTTGATATTTGTTAGAAATCATAATATTATATATTTTTGTGATATTTTTTCCTTTCTAGCCTTTAAAATGTGATAGAATTATACTGAAGGGAGTAAAAAGATGAAAATATTAGATATTACATCAAGAAGTGTTACTATTGAGTTAAATGATAATAATCCATATTATTCATATGAGACGTATAAAATTTATTTAAATAATGCTTTAATAAGAAGCGATAATAAGAATGTTTTTACTATTTACGACTTAATACCTAATAGTGAATATGAATTAGGAATTAATAATAGGATTGTAAAATTTAAAACCAAGGATGAATCAGTATGTTTAGACGTTAAGGCTTTTAATGCTAAAGGTAATGGTGTAAATGATGATACTATAATGATTCAGACGGCAATAATGTGTTGTCCTCCTAATGGTGTAGTATATTTACCAGAAGGAGTATATTTAGTATCTTCATTGTTTATAAAATCAGATATGATGTTTTATTTAGATAGAAACGCCAAAATAATAGCTAAAACACAAAGAGATGAGTTTCCAATTTTCCCTGGTCTAATTGGTGATTATAATTATGGTGTTTGGGAAGGCTCTGAGGTAAATAATTTTGCATCTATAGTTAATGGAATTAATATTTCAAATGCAATTATTTGTGGTGGTGAGATAGATTGTCGTGCACTTGATGGGGATTGGTATATTAATCATCGTGTGATGAATATTGCATGGCGTGGGCATGCAGCATTCTTTAATAGATGCAATAATGTTAAGATTATAGGAACCTATATACATAATACACAATCATGGGCAATTCATCCATATTTTAGTGATAATATTTCATTTTACAATTTAAGAATTGAAAATTGTAGGGACATGCCTACAACTGATGGAATTGATCCTGATTGCTGTAATAATGTAATCATAAAGGGATGTGATTTTAGTGTTGGAGATGATTGTATTGCTATTAAGTCAGGAACGATTGAATTAGCTAAAAAATATCGAAGACCTTCTTCAAATATTACTATATCAAATAATTTAATGAAGGATGGTCACGGGGGAGTTGTTTTTGGGAGTGAATCATCTGCTGGGATTTATAATGTTACTGTTGATAAGTGCTTATTTTTAGATACTGATAGAGGACTTAGGATAAAAACTAGAAGAGGTCGAGGAAATATTGGTAGTATAAATAATGTTTTATTTAACAATATAATAATGGATGGTGTCAAAACTCCATTTGTTATTAATATGTATTATAATATGGGGCCAAAAGGTGGTCATGATGAGTATGTGTGGACGACGAAAAAGCTTCCTGTTGATGAAAATACTCCATCATTAGGAAAGTTTTGTTTTTCAAATATGAAATGTTATAATATTGAATATGCTGCAGCTGTTTTATTAGGATTACCTGAAATGCCTATTGAAAGTGTCAAGTTTAGAAATATTTTGTTTTCATATAAAGAAGATGCAAGGGAAGGATATCCGGTTATGATAGAGCATAATTTTACAATGTGCAAAAAAGGAATATATGCTTTTAACGTATTGGACGTTATAATGGATAATGTTGATTTCATAGGCTTAGGAAATGAAGAAAAGATTATAAGGAAGGAAAGTAATTGAGATGTTAAATAAACTAGCATTTACATGTAATGCCGTATTACCAATTATTTTGGTAATACTATTAGGATATTTTTTGAAAAGGATAAAACTATTACCTGACGGATTTTGGAAATTAGCTAATAAATTATGCTTTAGAATTTGTTTGCCAATTTTATTATTTTATAATGTTTATAATGTAAGTGATATAACTAAAATATTTGATAGCTGGGAAATTGTTGTTTATGCAGTTGCTGCAATAGTAGGAGTATTTTTAATTGGCTTAGTAATTGCAATTATTTTCATTAAAGATGAAAAACAAAAGGGAGTTATCCTTCAATGTGTTTTTAGATCAAATTATGCTATCATTGGTATTCCACTTGCCGCATCATTATCAGGAGGTAATCCTGAGGTGGAAGCATTGGCATCAGTTATTTCTGCCATATCTATTCCTTTGTTTAATATATTAGCCATAGTCGCCTTATCATTGTTTGTAAAAGAGGATGGTAAAAAAGTAAGCGTAAAAAGTATAGTATTAAAAATAGTAAAGAATCCATTAATAATTGGAGTATTCTGTGGCATTGTTGTCTTGTTGATTAGACAATTGATTCCCTTTGAGGAAGTTTTGAGATATTCAATTGATTCTAAAACAGGAGAAGTAAAAACAAGTATTGTAAGAGACTATGCGTTTACGATTAAGAACAATATACCATTCTTATATACTACATTAGGAAATATTTCTAAAATTGCATCACCTCTTGCATTAATTGCTTTAGGTGGAGATTTTACATTTTCTGCAATTGGTAGGTTAAAAAATCAAATAATAATGGGTACATTATTAAGAGTAATATTAGTTCCAGCGTTATGCTTAATTGCTGCATATCTAATTGGTTTTAGACAAAACGAATTTCCTGCATTAATTGCTTTGTTTGGTACTCCTGTTGCTGTATCAAGTGTACCAATGAGTGCAGAAATGAACAATGATGAAGAATTAGCAGGTCAATTAGTTGTATGGACATCGATATCTTCAGCGTTTACATTATTCATAATAATTTTTACATGTTCTTTAATAGGAATATTTTAATAAGGAATGTTTTCTAAGCCAATAAAAAAGGATACTTAGGCTTAATTGCTTAGGTATCCTTTTTTGATTGTTCGTGTTATTGATTGATGTATCCAATAAAGTTATAGATGATTTTGATTCTTTGCACTTTCTATCCATCAGATTGATAAATTAGAACCTTATTAATGAATGTCTAAGTATCTCACAATTTAGTTTTTCAATGTTAGTGTACTTTTGACTAACTTAACGAATGAATAATAGTTATAATGATTATTATGAAAATGAAAAGTAAACATAAAAAAACCTTACCCTTGAGCAATTAACTCTTGGATGAGGTTTTCTTTTGGTTTGATTTAAGGTATTATAAAATATCCCTTATTTTAATGTCCATTCGTTCTAATTTTTATGCTTTTAAAGAAACCATTTCTTTAAATTTCATCATATCTTCATAGTGTTCAAATCTTGCAATAAAAAATTCATTTCCCATTGCACCAGCTAAAATATCACTCATTCTTTCATGCATCTGAATAAATGGATAAACCTTTTTTATTTCTTCATATGAATATTTATATTTGTATCTATCACGTCTACCGTAGTAGAAGCAATAGTATTTAGGATAATCCATATTAACATTAACAATTTTATCATAGCATATTACATCTGCATATATCTGATATGTGTCGACAGATTGTCCAAAATTAATCATATCAGGGGTAAAACCTCCAGGAGGACGCATATTTACTTCCAAGGCTACTATATCGCCTGCTTTTCCTAACCCTTTTTTGCCCATAGTTAGTCTAAAGAACTCAAGATGAAAGTATCTTGATTTAATATTAAATGCTTTTAAGACTTTTTGACCTGTTTCAAATACATTTTCAGGAACTTCTTTATTAACATAATATGATACTTCTAAATTTTCATTTACAATATCCATAATTGAAGGGGGGAATACTTCATTGTCACAAAACACTACATTTGAATTTGAATCACAGACGCCATCAAAGGAAATTATGTCACCCTGAATATATTCCTCCATAATATATGGTACTTGGAATCCTTTTTTATAAAAATTAACTAAATCATCATAGTTTTTAATTCTATATGTTGCTGCAGCACCAACACCAACATCTGGCTTAACTATTACAGGATAATCTACTTCTTTAATGAATTTTAAATCTTCTTGAATATTACTACAAAATTTATATCTTGCCACAGGAACTCCTGCTTTTTTATAGTATTCCTTCATATTACTTTTTGAAGTAAAGCTAATTACATCATCTAGTTTAGCACCAGGAATATTAAAGTCAGTTCTTAATTTAGCATCTTGTCTTAACCAATATTCGTTATTTGATTCTAAAGCATCTATTTTTCCGTGTTTGAAGGCTAAATAGGCAACAGCTCTATATACCTCATCATAATTTTCTAATGAATTTACTCTATAGTATTCACATAATGAATTTTTAACATTATCACTTAATTCATTGTATGGAGTATCTCCAATACCTAAAATATTAACTTTATTCCTTTTTAGACGATCACAAAAATTATAATAATTCTTTGGGAAAGCTGGAGAAATAAAAATAAAATTCATAATATCACCTTCTTGAAGGTATTATAGCATACCTTATTTTTTTTTGAAATATTTTTCAATAAAATTCTTTTTGATTTTTCTTTAAATTACAAAAATAGTATTGTATAATAAAATAAGGAGGAAATTTTAGTATGAAAAAAAATAAGAAAGAAAAAATAGAAATTACTTTTGAGGGTGAGACTGAAAAAAATTCAAAATCTGAAAAAAATTCAAAATCTGAAAAAAATTCAAAATCTGAAAAAAATACAAATAAAGAAAAAAAATCAATTGTTAAATCATTTAATCTATATAAATTTATTTTAAAAATATTTGCATGTGTTATTTTAATTGCATTTGCTCTTGTTTTATTCATAAAGAAGGATACAGCAATATTTGTTATGCTTCTTGTTTCTGGTGGTGTAACAATATTAATTAATATACTTAGATTGCTATTTTTATTAAAAACAGAAAAGTGTAGACAAGCTAGGCTTATTACTTCAATTTCTTCTTTATTAGAATTAGTAATTGGTGCTTTCCTATTATTTTCTTCATTTAGCTATATAAAAGATACTACAACATCCTTTTCAAACTTTGTAAATTCGAATTATCCATACTTTATTGCAGGTATATTTTACATTAATGCTATTGCATTTTTCTGGCAAGCAATACAATATAAAACTAAAACAACTACATTTGTGTTTTGGTTAAATATAGTATTTATTACATTATCTATTTTATTTGTAGCCGTAGCTAATAAAATAGGAGCAGAGGAAATAATAATAACTTTAGCTATAATCACTATTTTATGTGCGTTATTAATTGGTGGAGAGGCTGCAGGTGGCTACTTCAATTATCGTAGGTCCTTAAATTCTGTAAAGAAGAAAGAAAAACAAGAAGTTGAGGAAGAAAGCATCGAAGTACCTGCAAACGATGAAGATAAAATAATTGACGATATTGACCCAAGTATTATACCTATAAATGATAATGATAAGGATTCATCAATTATTAGTTAATTGAGATTAGAAGACTGTTGATCAGTCTTTTTTTCTTATTTATGAATAAATAATAAGTCATAAAATTAACTTTTTCCTTGAAATAACTGTGTGAGTATTGTTTTTAAATTTGTATCGCTGTATAATAAAGTAAACGATGGATTAAATAATTTTATAAGGAGGAATTGACAATGTCAAAGTATTTTAAGTTTTTTTTATTACCTTTTTTTGTTATGCTATTGTTAATTGTTACATCATGTGATGAACAATCAGCTAGCAATAGTCCAGTGTGGTTAAGTGGTACAGAAGCACCAACAGAGTCAATTAAGGGAAAAATTGGTGATTTTTACCTTGATACAGATGATTGTGATATTTATCAATTGACAGATACTGGTTGGAAATTAATATCAAATATTAAGGGCGATCCTGGCACTAATGGAAAAGATGGTGCTGATGGAAAAGATGGTACTAATGGAAAAGATGGTACTGATGGAAAAGATGGTACTGATGGTTCAAACTGGTACAATGGTGATGACATACCATCTAAAGATTTAGGTAAAATTGGAGATTATTATTATAAGAATAATTCTTCAGATATTTATTTAAAAGTTGAAAATGGTTGGAAATTAATATCAAATATTAAAGGTGAATCTGGTACAGCAGTTTCAATTGTTGATGTAAAAATTGAATACTTTATAAATTCAAATTTAAAGGAGTATGTTAAATTTACATTCTATTATTCAGATAATACTACTCAGGAAATCAATGTTTTAATTCCTAAAAGAATTTCTAGTTCATATTTTAATAAATATAATTATAAATTGATATCTGAAGGTGAGAGTGTTCCTGCAATTTATGCAACTGTCGTTTATGAAGATGGAACTAATGACTATATAAAATTAACAGAGGATAATAGTAATATAAATGAAATTGATTTTACTCAAGAAGGTGAATATACTGTAAAATATATTCTAAATGGTCATACTTACAACGAAAAAATCTATGTTTCAGATTTTGGAAGGGCTTTACAGGTAGTTGGCTATAATAAAAAATATTTAGTTGGAACTCAATACATATCTGCATATGTTGTTTTTGAAAATGAAACAGAGTCTATTATTTTAGATGAAGAAAATAGTAATATTGGAAGTATTAATTTGGATGTTTTAGGTGAGAAAACAGTTACAATAAATTATTGTGGAATTACATATGAATATACATTTGAAATGGTTGAGGGATATATTGTAAAGGATATTGATATGAATACAATCTTTAATCAGGGTGAAAATATAGATTTATATGTAAATTATACATTGTATGATGGAACAAGTGATACTTTATATTTGACAAGTGACAATAGTAATATCGATGAACTTGATTTATCGAATGTTGGAACATATGATTTAGTATTTACAATAAATGGACAGGAGTTTACACGTAAAATCTATATTGTAGACCCTGAAAACCCAATTATTATTTCATGCCAACCATTGGGTTTATATGTTATACAAAAAGGTGAAGATAATAGTCTTGATTTTTCTAATGTCATAGTTGAAGTTGAAGATACTAATAAGGATTCGAAGGTAGTAGCTTTAGATAATACTATGGTAAGCTATGATCCTTCTAATTTACAAGTTAACCAAATAAATCATTTAAATGCCAATTATGAAGGAATTTCATTCGTTCTTGATATTTATTTGACTGATGATATAAAAACATTTGATGTTCTAGATTTCATATTATTTGATAAAACATATAATAATCTTACAAATACTGTAAAATGTGAAGTTAATGGTACGATAGATTTTAATAATTATAAATTATTATTAGCTTTAAATATGTTTAGTGAAGATGGTAATATATATGTTTATTCACTTCCTTTATCATCTGAATATATTATTGATTTTGATGAAAGCTTAATTGATAAAACTACTACTGGTAATTATTATTTCGATTTAAATATTGCATTAATATTCCCAAGTTATTCTTCAGATTTTAATATTTGTTTGAAAATTTTTGATAGAGAAGAAGAAGAATTAAACAATTATAAGAAAAACGTAGCTAATGCTATGGACGAACAATGGAATGAAATTCTTATGAACTTTACTGTAACATCAGAAAATATGGATAATTATAATAAAATAATTAGTGATTTGTGGGCAGCAGCAACTACTGAAGAAGTTGACCAATGCTATAATGAATTTTGTGTTTTAATAGAAAATATTTCTAAAAAATAATTTTTGATTTACACATAGAAACTAAGAGTTTATCTCTTAGTTTTTTATTTGAAAAAATATAAGTCAAAATTAGCTTTAATCAACTTGAAGAATCGATGAAATATGTTATTTACATAAAAAAACTTTACTTTGATTAGAAATGTGTTATAATTATTATCGACGTATTAAAAAATGGAATAAGAGATAGTGTTAGTATAATGTATAGGAGGAACAGATCATTCCTGAAATATCTCGATCTGTATTATTGAAATGGTTGTTGAAAAATTAGAACATAGTCGTGTTAAATTAACATTTGATGTTACAAAAGAAGAGTTTGAAGATGCATTAAATAAAGCATTTGAAACTGAAAATGCAAAAGTTACAATTAAGGGCTTTAGAGCTGGTAAAGCACCTAGAAGTGTTTATGAGAAAACTTATGGTGTTGAATCATTATTTGCTTCTGCCTTAGATGTAATCCTAAACAATAAGGTTGTTGAAGTAAGTAAGGATCAAGAATTAACAAAAAATTTTATTGGTAAATTCGAACCATTATTAGAAGAAAAGGTTGAAAGAGGCGTTGATTTTAAGGTATCTTTAGTAATAGATGTTTATCCTGAATTTGAATTACCTCAGTATAAAGGTCTTGAAATAAAGGCAAAAAATCTAGTAGTAACTGATGAAGAAGTTGAAAATGCTGTTAAGGATTTATCAAAGAAGGATGCAACTAAAGAATCAAAGGAGAATCAAACAATTGAAAAAGGCGACTATGCAGTGTTTGATTTCTTAGGAACTGTTGATGGTGTTGAGTTTGAAGGCGGTAAAGCAGAAAACTATGAGCTTCAAATTGGATCTGGACAATTCATTCCAGGCTTTGAAGACCAAATGATTGGTATGAAGGCTAATGAAGTAAAGGATGTAAATGTTACATTCCCAGAAAACTATGGTGCTAAAGATTTAGCTGGTAAGGCTGCTGTATTTAAAGTTACAGTTCATGAGGTTAAGGTTGAAAAATTCCCTGAATTTACTGATGAGTATGTAAAGAGCTTAAATGTTCCTTCTGCTACTAATTTAGAAGAATTAAAGAATGTAAAGAAGACTGAATTAGAAGCATCAAAAGCTGAATCAGAAAAAGATAGACAGGTTAATGAGTTATTTGAAAAGATTTTAGCTTCTGCAAATATTGATATGCCTGCTTCTATTGTTGAAGATAAGGAAAACCAAATTAAGAGCCAATATGTAAATCAAGCTAAGATGTATAATATTCCATTTGAAACATTTGTACAATTTATGGGTGTTACAATTGAACAGTTTAATGATCAAGTAAGTAAACAAGCTAATCAAAATGCAAAATTTGATTTAGTTGCTTCTAAGATTATTGAAGTAGAGAATTTAGCTCCAACAAAAGAAGCCTTAGAAGAAATGGCTGAAAATGATGCTAAATCAAATGGTAAAACAAAGGAACAAAACTTACAGGCTAATTATGGAAGATATTATTCTCAATTAGCTTATAAGGCTTTAGTTGATTTCTTATTTGCAAATGTAGTTGAAGTTGAATAATTAAAAGCTTAATAAAAATTTAAAAAAATGGTATGTAGATACCATTTTTTAAATATATGGATAAATAGCATATTTTATGTAAATCATATAAATGAATTTACGAAAATTATGTGAAAATAAGTATTTTTGGCAAATCACTTGCAAAAGTGCCAAAAATGTTATATATTATTATTGCTAAATATTTTTTAGTGAAAGGAAGGGATTATTATGGAAGATAATACTAAAATTGTTCTTCCTGCAATTGCTGTTAGGGGGATTGTTCCTCTACCTGGAAATGAGTTTAAAATCGAGGTTGGAAGAGCAAATTCTGTTCAAGCTTTGGAGGCTTCTGAAAAAATGTATGGTGGTAATATCATATTATTAGTTCAAAAGGATTCTACTGCAAAAGATGTAACACAGGAAGATTTGGAAAGAATAGGTGTTTTAGCTAAGGTTACATTAAAGCTTAAGCTTCCAAATAATAATTATAGAGTAAAATTTAAAGTTACTAATCGTATAGAAATTAAGGAATTTACTTCTGAGGATCCATATTTTGTATGTAACTATGAGAAGATTTTCTCTATTTTACAAAATGATAGTTTAGAGGCTGCATTAATCAAAAATGTTACAACTGAAATTTCTATGGCAGGTCAAAATATTTTATCTTCTCCTGATGAAGTAAGTAAATTATTACAATCTGGTACAAATGCAGATGTTTTATCTGACGTCATAGCATATCAGTTAAAGGTTAATAGTAATTTATCTAAATATCGTTATTTAGAGGAATTAAATGTGTCAAAGCGCCTTGAAATGATATTAGAGGATATTGAAAGAGAAAAACAAATTGTAGAAATCGAAAACAAAATAAATAAAGATGTTAAAAAATCAATTGATGATTCTCAAAAAGAATACTATTTAAGAGAAAAAATGAAAGCTATCCAAAATGAACTTGGAGATAAGGCTAGACAAGAGGAAGATGTCGAAAAGCTTAGAAAAGCATTGGGAGAGGCTCATTTACCTAAAAATGTTTATGAAAAAGCTAAACAGGAACTTCAAAAATATGCTAGTACTAGTAATCAAATGGCTGAGTCTGGTATTATTAGAACTTACTTAGATTGGATTATAAACTTACCATGGTATAAAGCGAGTGAGGATAATAATGACTTGGCTGATGTAATAAACAAATTAAATAAAAATCATTATGGATTAGATAAAGTTAAGGATCGTATTATAGAATATCTTGCAGTTAAAATGATGACTGGTCATAATCCATCAACAATTTTATGTTTTGCTGGTCCTCCAGGAGTTGGTAAAACTTCTTTAGCAAGAAGTATTAGTGATGCATTAGGAAGGAAATTTGTAAAACAATCATTAGGTGGAGTTCGTGATGAATCTGAAATACGTGGTCATAGAAGAACATATATTGGTGCCTTACCAGGACGTATTTTAAAGGGTATGAAGGATGCTGGAACTGTTAATCCAGTATTCTTATTAGATGAAATCGATAAGATGACTGCTGATTATCGTGGTGATCCTGCAGCAGCAATGCTTGAGGTTTTAGATCCTGAGCAAAACAAGTTCTTCTCTGATAATTATTTAGAAGAGCCTTATGATTTATCACAAGTTATGTTCATTACGACTGCAAATGATTTAAATAACATTCCAGCTCCATTATTAGATCGTATGGAAATAATTGAACTTTCAAGTTACACAGAGATTGAAAAATTTAACATTGGATTTAAGCATTTACTTCCAAGACAATTAGAAGAGCATGGATTAAAGCCAGAGCAATTAACTATAACTGAAGATGCAATGTATGCAATTATTCAAAATTATACAAGAGAAGCTGGTGTTCGTGAGCTTAATAGAATGATAGCTAGTATTTGTCGTAAAACTGTTCGTATGATTTTAATGAATAATTCAAGTAATGAAACAATCACAGTTGATAATTTACATGAATTTTTAGGTAAAATTAGATTTACAAACAATAAGAATCGTGGAATTAATCAAGTAGGTGTTGTAACAGGTTTAGCATATACTGCTTTTGGTGGTGATACCTTAGATATTGAGGTTACAACATATCCTGGTAAAGGAGGATTAATGTTAACTGGTAAATTAGGTGATGTTATGAAGGAATCAGCTCAAGCAGCATTTTCATTTGTTAAGTCACATGCAAGTGAATATGGTATCGAATCTACTGTTCTAGAAAAAAATGATATTCATATTCATGTGCCTGAAGGTGCTGTTCCTAAGGATGGTCCTTCTGCGGGAGTTACTTTAACAACAGCATTAGTTTCAGCATTATCAAATCGTCCTGTTGATTGTCATATTGGTATGACAGGTGAAATTACACTACGTGGTTCAGTTTTACCTATCGGTGGATTAAGAGAAAAATCAATAGCTGCACATAGAAGCGGATTAACTAAAATTTTTATTCCACAGGAAAATGAAAGAGATATTGAAGATATTCCACAAGAGGTTAGAGCAGTTCTTGAGATTCAACCCGTATCACATATATCTGAAATACTTAATGCAATTTTTAAATAAAAATGCAAAAAATTGCATTTATAAATCTAAGTTTAGGCTGTTTTTATAAAATACTTGCAATTTTATATTTTGATTGTTATAATAGAAATATATTTTTATGGAGGATTTTAAAGTGAACAAAACAGATATTGTTGCTATTGTAGCAGATAAATATGATTTATCTAGAAGAAAGGCTGAAGAAATTGTTAATTTAGTTTTTGATTCTATAAGTGAAGGTCTAAGTAATGATGATAAGGTTGCTATTTCAGGATTCGGTAATTTTGAAGTGCGTACTCGTTCTGCTCGAAACGGTGTTAATCCTAGAACTGGTGAGGAAATTACAATTCCAGCTCAATCAGTTCCTGCATTTAAGCCTTCAAAGCAATTAAAAGATTTAGTAAATAAGAAATAGAGCTTTATGCTCTATTTTTGTTATAAGTAGGTGGTATTATTATGAATGCATTTGATTCAATTTTTTCAAATAATATAAATGCATTAAAGGAGTATCTAGAAACAGGCGATGTTAATATAAGAAATGAAAGAGGGATGTCTTTACTTCATTATGCAATTATTTTTAATAATTCAGATATGTTTGAATTGTTGTTAGATAATTATATTAATGTTGATATTCAAGATAACTATGGTGATACTCCAACTCATTTATGTGTTATAAATAATAGAATAGGCTTCTTAAAGAGTCTAATTAGACATAATGCCAATTTGTCGATAAAAAACAATGATGGGCATTCACCTTTATTTAAGGCATGTTCATTAGGTAGAGAGGCAATGGTATACTTATTGCTTGAATCTACTAATTTTAATTTATATGAAACAGATTCTAAAGATGAAACGGTTTTTATGGCTTTAATAAGAAGTAGGAACTTAGATTTATTAAATAAGCTATTATTAGATGATAAGATTATTGATTGCAAGAATTGCTTTGGAGAAGCTCCACTTCATATTGCTTCAAAAACTGGTGATATTAAAATTGTCAATTATCTTTTAAACAATAATGCATTTGTTAATATAAAAAATAATTCCAAGGAAACACCATTATTTTATGCAGTTAGAGCTCATAATTTAGATGTTATAGATATATTGTTAAAAAATGGAGCTGTTCTTGACTGCAAATCTACATTTGGTGATACAGTTTATAATTTGATTCCTACATATGATATGTCTAGTTATATAAATGAAAAATCAGAGCAATATAAGTCATATTTATATCATTCAAATTATCCATTACATTATTCTATTATTATTGAAAATTATGAATTAGTAAAAAAGTATTGTGAGATTAGAAACGTCAATAGGATGGATGCATTTGGTTATACTCCATTAGATTTGGCTATTAAGGTAGGCAATGATAGGATTACTAGTATAATAAAAGATACTTTAAAGGATAAAAAAAGTATATAAAATTATTAAAAATAAATAAATATTATTGATTTTTATTTAATTTATGTTTATAATAATATTGCATATCGGATTTAAGAGAGGCTACAACCTCTCTTATTTGTTTGATAAGGAGGTATTTATGGATTTAACTATTGTTGAAAAGATATTAAAACCTTTTCTTGATGAGCATTCATTAAGCTTGTATGATGTCTCATTAGTGAAAGAATATGGCTATTTGATTTTACGAGTATGCATAGATAAAAAGGGTGGTATTGATGTAGATACATTAGCTTTAGCTAATGAATACCTTTCTTCTAAGATTGACGAATATGATCAGGATATGCCTGAATATATGCTTGAGGTATCATCACCTGGAGCTGAAAAACCACTTAGAAATTCTGAAGAGATTATGGATTCGATTGGTATGTATATTCATGTTGAAATTCCAAATATGATTTATGAGGGTATATTAGAGGCTTGTGATTCTAGTTTGATCCAAATGAAAATCAATATTAAGGGTCGGTTTAAAAGTATCAAAATTAATAGAAATGAAATTATCGAGATTAGACTTGCGGTAAAAATATAGGAGGATAGAAGGAAATGATTAATAAGGCTTTTTTTGAGCAAGCTGAAGAGGTTGCTCAAGCAAGAGGAATCGCAGTAGAGGATGTATATGAAGTATTTAAAAAGGGATTAGTTAACTCATTTAAGAAAATATATGGAAATACTTCATGTAGAGTAGTTATTAATCCAGAAAAGAACGAAATACTATTATTTTCAGTTCATAAGGTCGTAGAAGCTTATTCTGAAGAATTAGATCCAGAGGCACCAGCTGAAATGTTACTAGAGGATGCTAAAAAGATTAAGCAAAATTATAAGGTTGGAGATATTTGTGAGCAACAAATAAACATTAAGAGCTTTGGTAGAACTGCGATTGGTGCAGCTAAAAGTGTTTATACACAAGGAGTTAGAACGAAACAAAGAGAAGTTGCTTATGAATATTTTAAAAAGCTTGAAGATGAAATGGTTACTGCTGAGGTAACAAATATTACTGAAAAATATATTAGTTTAGATTTAGGTCTTGGTGTATCAACGACATTACCTATAAATGAATTATTATCAAATGATAATTTACAAATTGGTGATACAATTAGGGTATATATTAAGAAAGTTGAGAATACTACTAAAGAGCCTAAGGTTTCAGTTTCAAGAATTGATAGACAACTTGTTACTAGATTAATGGAAAATTATATTCCAGAAATAAAATCAGGTGTAATTGAAATTAAGGGTATTGCTCGTGATCCAGGTGATAGAAGTAAGATTGCATTATTTTCAAATGATCCACATGTAGATGCAATTGGTTCATGCGTTGGAGAAGGAGGAGTTCGTATTCGTGAAATAGTAAATGCATTAGGTGGAGAAAAAGTGGATTTATATAAATGGAGTGAAAATCCTGAAGAACTTATTTCTAATTCATTACAACCTGCAAATGTTACAAAAGTTTTAAAAATTGACCCAAAAACAAAAACTTCAACAGTAGTTGTTCCAGATGATCATCTTTCACTTGCAATTGGTAAAGCAGGCCAAAATGTTAGACTTGCTGTTCAATCATGTGGATGGAAAATTGATATTCTTTCAATTACTGAAGCATATAAGAATGGTATGTTAATATAATGAAAGAGAAAAAATTAGTTTTACGTACTTGTGTATGTTCAAAGGAAGTATGTGAAAAAAAAGAGTTATTTAGGATTGTCCGCACACCAGAGCACAATGTTATTGTTGATTTAAGAGGAAAAGCAAATGGTAGAGGAGCTTATCTGAAAAAAGATAAGGATATTATCTTAAAGGCTCAAAAAACTAAGGTATTGGATAAAAAACTTGAGGTTGATGTTCCTGATTCAATTTATGAAGAGCTTTTGGGTTTATTGTAATGGATAAGATATTAAATAATTTAGGACTATGCTTTAGAGCAAATGGTCTAGTTTCTGGAGAAGAAATCGTATGTGATTATTTAGCTAAAGGAAAGGTTAAGTACATTTTTTTAGCTAGTGATGCATCAGCTAATGCAAAGAAAAAAATAATTAATAAAGCAAATTATTATAATGTGGAGGTTTATGAAGGTTATTCCTCGTTTGAAATTTCAAGTGCTATTGGTAAGGTAGGAAGAATGGTGGTTGGGATAACAAATGAAAACTTTTTAAAAATATTAAAGAAATAAGGTGATTTTGTGGCTAAAAAGCAAACTAAAGAAACAAGAGCTTCAAATATTCCTACTCAAAAGGGAAAAAAGAAAGATGATCAAAATAAACAAAAAGGTATTTTGATATATAAAGAAGGAATGACTGTTGCTGATGTCGCAACAGAATTAGGAAAAACTAATGCTCAAATCATTATGAAGCTTATGCAATTAGGTATAATGGCAAACCAAAATCAAACAATCGATAGAGAAACAATCGAATTAGTTGCAATCGATTATGGCTTTGAAGTTAAAAATGAGGTCGTAACAGATGTTACAAGGTTTGATGAATTTGTTATAGAGGATGATGAAAAAACATTAAAATCTCGACCTCCTGTTGTAACAATCATGGGTCATGTTGATCATGGAAAAACAACATTGTTGGATACAATTAGAAATTCGAGAGTAGTAAAAAATGAAGCAGGTGGTATTACTCAGCATATCGGTGCTTATCAGGTTAATAATAAGGGATTCGTTATTACTTTTATTGATACTCCAGGTCATGCTGCTTTTACACAAATGCGTGCTAGAGGTGCTCAAATAACAGATATTGTAATCTTGGTTGTTGCAGCAGATGATGGTGTTATGCCTCAAACTGAGGAAGCTATTGCTCATGCTCAGGCAGCAGGATGTCCAATCATTGTTGCTGTTAATAAGATTGATAAACCAACAGCTAACCCAGAACGTGTAATGCAGGAATTATCTAATTATGGTCTTTTAGCAGAAGCTTGGGGTGGAGACACTATTTTTGTTCCTATTTCAGCACTTAAGGGTACAGGGGTTAATGAATTACTAGAAATGATCCAATTAGTTGCTGAAATGAAGGAATTAAAGGCAAATCCAAATCGTTTAGCAGTTGGAACCGTTATCGAAGCTCAACTTGATAAGGGAAAGGGACCAGTAGCGACATTCCTAGTGCAAAATGGTTCACTTAAGATTGGCGATATTGTTGTTTGTGGTAATACATACGGTAAAATTCGTACAATGGAGGATGACCGACATATTCGATATAATGTTGCATCACCATCTACTGCGGTTGCTATTACTGGTTTAAATGAGGTTCCTCAAGCTGGAGACAAATTTATGGTATTCTCTGATGAAAGATTAGCAAGAGAAACTGCTGAGGCACGTGCTTTAAGAGCAAAAAATGCAGATGCTGCTTCTAGAAAGGCTACAACTCTTGAAGACTTATTTAATCAAGCGGCATCAGATAAATCAAAGGAGCTAAATTTAATTATTAAAGGTGATGTTCAAGGTTCAGTAGAAGCTTTAAAGGCATCACTTGAAAAAATAAATGTTGAGGATTTGAAAGTTAATGTAATTCGTGCAACTGTTGGTGCTATAACAGATACAGATGTTTCACTTGCAGAGGCATCAAATGCCATTATTATAGGTTTTAATGTTAGACCAATGGCTCCTGTTAGAAATGAAGCAGCAACTAAGGGTGTAGAAATTCGTCTTTATAGTATTATTTATAAGGTCTTAGAGGATATTGAAGCAGCCTTAAAGGGTATGTTAGATCCAGTATATGAGGAAGTAGTGACTGGTCAAGCTGAAGTAAGAAATCTATTTAAATTATCTAAGGTTGGAACAATTGCGGGTTGCTATGTAACTGATGGTGTTATTGAAAGAAATTCATTAGTTAGAATTTTAAGAGATGGTGTTGTTGTTTTTGAAGGAAAAATGGCTTCTTTAAAGAGATTTAAGGATGATGTTAAAGAAGTTAAATATGGCTTTGAATGCGGTATTACAATCGAAAACTTTAATGATATTAAAGAAGGCGATGTATTTGAAGCATCTGTTTTAAAGGAGATACCTAGATAATGGGAATTAGCTTAAAAAGATTAGAATCAAATGCATTAAGAGAATTATCTTTAATATTACGTAAGGATGCTAAAGATAAGTTTTTTTCAAGTATTTCAATAACAGAAGTAAGAATAACTAATGACTTATCATTTATGACAGTTTTTTACACTTCATATGATGATAATGAAGAGCATATTCAAAAAATATTAGAACAATCTAAAGGATATTTGAGAGCTGAACTCGCAAAAAAATTGCAAGCAAGAAAAATGCCTGAATTAATATTCAAGCGTGATTCTTCTTTAGATTATGGTAATCATATTAATGATTTACTTGCTTCTATAAAAAAAGATAATAATTAGCGATAATAAGGATAGTATTGTGGATAATATTGTGGCATCATTTGGTATCCGGCTGGATATCCATATTGGACAGGATAATATGGCATTTGGTAATTGTTTTTATTAGTGTTAGATGCAATATATCCAATAGGGAAAGCAACTGCTGCCCCAACTAAGAATGGTAGTAGAATGCCACGGTCATCATCTTTTCTAATATTATTACGACATAATGGTTTAGACCCATTATAAAAAAATTGCTTTGGCGTTTGATATGGCTGAAACATATAATTCCTCCTCTCTATTAATATATGAGAGAATATTTAAAATGAATTAAGGAAAGGAATAAAATATATGTCTTGTAATCATAATTGTTCAAGCTGTAATGAAGCTTGTGATAAGAATAAATCATTTTTAATTGATACAGCAAAAGAAAACAATTTGAAAAAAATAATTGGAGTTGTATCAGGTAAAGGTGGAGTAGGAAAAAGTATGGTAACAAGTTTACTCGCAGTAGAACTTGCAAAAAAAGGTTATAAAGTTGGAATTTTAGATTCAGATATTACTGGTCCATCTATTCCTAAATCTTTTGGACTAAAGGATGGTGTTGATGGAACAGATACATTAATGTATCCTAGTGTATCAAAATTAGGTATAAAGGTGATGTCTGTTAATCTACTTATTCAAGATCCAACATTACCTGTTTTATGGCGTGGACCTGTTTTAGGCAATGTCATAAAACAGTTTTATAGTGAAGTGTTATGGGGTAATCTTGATTATTTATTAATTGACATGCCTCCAGGAACTGGTGATGTAGCTCTAACTGTTTTTCAATCATTTCCTATTGATGGAGTGATAATTGTATCAACTCCACAGGATTTGGTTAAGATGATTGTAGGAAAGGCAGTAAATATGTGTAATCAAATGAAAATTAAAATTTTGGGTTTGATTGAAAATATGTCTTATATGAAATGTCCTTGTTGTGATAATTTATTATTTCCTTTTGGACCATCAAGGCTTAAGGAATGTGCTGATGCCTATTCTATTAATCCTCTTGCTAGCTTGCCAATTAATCCTGAATATGCAAAATTAATTGATCAAGGTTTAGTTGAGGATATCGATTCTTCATTTATGAAAGATATAGTTGAAGTATTAAAATAACTATTTTAAAAGATAATGCTTTTTTAGCATTATTTTTTTATTTTTCTTCTTTTTTGTCTAATATTAGATAAAGAAAGAAAGAGGTGTATTTATGAAAAAGATTATTTTAATATTATTTATATTTGATTTTTTTATATTTCCATTGTTTTCAGTCGAGGTTCATGCATCAAATGATTATCAAAGCTATGTAGAAATTATAATGACTACAGGTAAATTATTAAAAGATTTTACCGATGAAGAGATAGATGAATTTATTCAAGATTCAAAAGGATTATACTTTTTTTATATTGATGTAATACCTATTAATTCTAATATTCAAGCAAGCTATATATCGAACACCTTATTTAGTGTCGAAAATAGAAGTGCAACATCTGTTCAATATGATGTTGATATTTCATTAGAGACAAATAATAAGGTGACCTTTCAAACAAGTGGAAGCTTGTCTTCAAGTAGCGGTGGTACAATGAATAAAATAAAAAAAGAAACATCAGCAAAAGGAAATATTGAGTACTCTAATACAACGACTGTTAGTAAAAAGGAGAAAAAAACAATGAGAATAGTTGTTGAAGAAAATTCAAGAGCTATAATTTATTTAACTGGTGAAATGTCAATAACTAATGGTGTAGCTGTTGTATATAGATTCTTTACAAAAATTTATACAGGTGGGTATGAATTTGTTACTTTGAAAAGTCAATATTCAAGGATTGAGAAGGTTAGTATAAAATGAGAAAATATAGGTATTTTTTATTAATAGGCATGTCTATTTTATCAGTGTTTATGTTTGTTCTATTGATATACTATTCGGATAATAAGGAAATAAATGAAGAATTTTCTACAATAGTTGAAGCCAAGTCATATGTAATAGAACCAAATCGTCAAATATCATTTTCAGTTTATACCAAAAACAAAAATAGCCTGATTATTTATTCTGATAAAAATACGTACACATTAATTTTAGACTCAAATTCATTTTTATTAGAAAATGTAACTATATCTCAATTCCCTATTTCATCATATTACTTGATTAAAATATATGCAGATATTCCAATGGTAACAAAGACTGAATGTTATGCTGAAAATGCCTATTTATTAATAAAAAATCAAAAATTTAGTGTTTCATTAAATGTAGGGACAATGTCTTTTTTATCATCAAATTTATATCAATTGATATCCATTGATTCTTTATCAGGAAGCTATTCGTATATAAATGGTGAACTTGAACTTGTGGGTATAAACATTGAGTTTTCAAATAATTATAATACTTTACAGGAAATAAGAATTGGTAATACAGGATATGGAATTCTATCAAAAAGCATTAAAGGAGCTTGCTTTAATAATGAAATTGAAATATTAAATATCATTCCATCATATTCGATTAAATATACTAATCATGAATTCCTTTCTCTTCAGAAGGATAAATACTTTATTCCAATTGGCTATAATAGCTTATATTTAATTAGAGGAGGTTATCTTGTAATTAAACTTGATGGAAAAAACTATTACATTGATACGTTTGATTTTATGGTAAATGAGCTTGAAATATCAAATTACGAGAAAAAGATTGTTAAGGGAGAAGTAAAGTATGCTATACATTAATAATATTAAAAAAAAATATAAAAACCATTTAATACTAAATAATATTACGTTAAAAATTGATAAGCCAGGACTATATATATTACAAGGAGTAAATGGCTGTGGGAAATCAACTTTACTTAAAATTTTAGGAAAAATAATTTATAAATCTGATGGAAAGATTGAAAATGATTTTAAAATAGCATATTTACCAGATAAGTTTTCACTTCCAAAATTAATGAATGTTAAATCCTATTTGTCTCATTTGACTTGTTTAGACATTGATAATTTATTGGCTAGATATCAAATCCCAAATATGAGAATAGAAAAGCTATCTAAAGGTAATTATCAAAAGCTTGGTATATTGCAAGTGTTATCCTTTGATGCTGATTGCTATCTATTAGATGAACCATTAGATGGTTTAGATGATTTTGCAAAAAAATTATTTAAAACAATAATATCTGAAAAAATTGATGGTGGTAAGCTTATAATTATGAGCTTACATAATAAAAATTTATTTAATGAGCTGAGACCAACAGTCTATATAATTAAGGATGGTTGTATAAATGAAAAAAGAAAAAAAGAGTAATTCATTAGTTTTATTATATATAAATTATATTTTCCAAAAAACAACGATCATTATTCTTTTTGTATCGTTAGTTTTAATTTCATTTTTTTTAATTATATCAACTAATCCATGGACAGATAATAATGATTATTTATTATACTATAATGAAATTCATAGTTCATATTTAATGTTTGGATTATTTATAGTTCAAATATTTAATAGTATAATTATTTCTTCAATAACTATTTCTTTAACAGGATTATCAACACAATTTGATTATTTATTCGTTTCTTATACACCACGAACAATGATTTGTTTATCAAAAATAGCAGCAATGACTATAATATTTATTTTTTTGACAATTATTGAAGTCATAATTATGTTTTTAATAGGATTAGCGATTTATACTAATTTTACTATTTCAATATGTGATTTTAAAGTAATTTTATATTTGATTATATCAGAAATGTTTGAAGGAGTTTTTTCAATCTTTATGAATACATTATTTACATCAATAATAACTCCATTAATAGTAACATTTTTATTTATTATTGAAAGACTACTATGTAATAATTTTTATAAAATAAATGAATTAATTTCAAAAATATTTCCCATAATTAATATCAAAAATAATGAGTTTATTTGTGAATCATTTTATACTGGATTAATATGGATATTATTAGTTCTATTATTTTATATCACAGTATATAATATAAAAGATTTATAAAAGTAGAATTAAACAGTGAACAATTTAGACCTTTTTATGCAACAATACATTATTTTCTATATTTGTTGAATTTCACTTTTATTTATGCTAGAATTAAAAAGTGAAAATACGGAGGTATTATATGGAAGAAAATAATAACGAAAATAATTCTATTACACTTAATGATATATTTCGAGTTATAAAAAAGAATATAATTTTAATAGTTTCATTTATATTCGCAATCACTTTACTTGGTGGTGTTTATGTATTTTGTTTTACTACACCAAAGTATTCTTCTACATCAAGTGTGGTTGTTCAAGTTCCAGTTAGTAATAATAGTAATAATAGTCAATATGATATTGTAACATCATTACGTTACGTTGAAACGGTGTTAGATATGATTCCTGAAACGTCAATTTTAGAGCCAGTTGCTGAAAAATATAAAGATGAATATGGAATTACATATAGTACTTTATGCTCAATGATTTCATTAAGTCATACTGAGAATTCATCATTAATAAGAATTAAAGTTTCATCATCAGACCCTGTCCTATCACAGATGATTGCTAATTCAATTGCAGAACAAGTTGTTTTAGAAGCGAGTGAAGATGGTGTGTTATTCTTTGCAGTAGGCTTTATTAAGCAAACAGGATATGCTTCAAAAGGTGTGTATTCGTCTCCAAATAAGAAATTATATATTATTATTTCGTTTTTACTTGGATGTGTTGTTTCAATGGCTATAGTTTTTGTTAAAGAATTTATGTCAAATAAATTTAAAACAAAAGAAGAAATTGAAGCAATGTTTGAAGAAAAGGTTATCGGTGTTTTTGCTGATGATAAAACTAAGAAAGCAAAAAAAGATGATCGAGAGTGTACTTGTTTAGAGACTAATCAACGAAATATGGATTCATATAATAGATTATTAAATAATATTAAATATTCTAATGTTGATAATCCATATAAAACAATAATGATTACATCTACAATAATGGAGGAATTGAAATCGACTACTATAGTCAATTTAGCCAATTGTATTGTTTTTAACAATAAAAAAGTAGTAGTTGTAGACTTAGATTTACATAGACCAACAATACATAAGTATTTTAATACTACAAATGAAGCTGGAGTTGTTGATTATTGTGATGGTTCTATGAATATTGATAATATAATAAAGCATACTGATAGTGGTGTAGATATTGTTACATCAGGAAAAAGAGTATCTAATACAGTTTCTATCGTTGGATCTAACAAGCTAAAAACTTTAATTGATGAATTAAAGGAAAAATATGATTATGTATTAATAGATACTCCACCAACATCATTATGCTCAGATTCATTAGTTATTTCACAAAATGTTGATGCGGTTATATATAATATCTCAATTAATCAGGCACATAAGAAGAATATCAAGGAATCAATAAATAATTTAAAATCATTGAAAGCTAATATTATTGGACTAAATGTTACTAAGGCAATTAACTATAAAGCAGAACAATATTATTATTATAATAAGGACTAACTATTTAAGAACAATTATTAATCTTTGAAATAAAG
>JBJEFS010000160.1:0-26267 GCA_051874325.1 Anaeroplasma sp. | reverse complement strand
TTACATGAATTTTTTTGCTAAAATTAACTTAAACTTTTTAAATAATGTGATATAATTAGTTCGAAGATATTATTAAAAAATGGATTGGGTAAGACTATAGTTTTACAATGGGTATTTTTATGCATACAATGACTTTTAAAGATAAATTTAATTATCATAGCTTTTTTATATACTATAATTTACTTACCCTTAGTATTTATGGTCTTTATTTATTCGTTAGATATAATATTATAGTATATGCAGATAAAATCTTATTTCTTTTTAATCCATATTTATTTTATTATCACATGTGCTTACAGCTAGGAATTCAGCTATTGATTTATTTCATAATACACTCCATTAATTATCATAAACATATGACAAATAAAAAGAATTCATCCTATTTATCATTCGGTTCTTTATTAGAAAATACAAGAAAGGAAGTAGGATTAACAAGAACTTCTCTAGCAATTATGCTTGATGTTAATTCTAAAACAGTATTAAGATGGGAAAGGAACGAATCTAAGCCTAATGAAAAAATGATTTTAAAATTAAATGAAGTGCTGAATACTGATATAAATAGTTTATTAGAAGAAGATTTCTCTTTAGTTATATCAAAAGAAAGTAAAATAAAAAAACTAATTATAGGTTTTAATTTGCTATTATTGTGTTTATATGGACTGGTAAATGGTATTTATGGCGTCTACTATTCAATTTATCTTGATGTAAATGGTATATTAGACAATATTAGCTTTTTAATACCAATAGAACAGAAAGTGATCATTTTATTATTTTATATTTCATTTCAGGCAATTCTAATAATAATTTTAGATATTTTTTTTAGAATAAAAATAAAAATATAATTTATTATTGATGAAAAAATGTTATAATTAATTAGTAATTATTTTTTGAGGGTTAATTATGGTTTTAAGTAAAGATATTGAGCATTCTAAAGAAGTAAAATTTAAAGATACATTTAACTATTTAAAGTTTTATATTATATACAACATTATTGCGATATGTGCATATGGAATAAGCCTTTATATAAAATATATAATAAACACTTATTTCAATTATCATTTAATTATTTTTAATAAGAGTTTATTTTTAATGCATCTTTCTTTACATTTTATAGTTCTAGTTATTTTATATTTTTTTATTCATACAATAGGATTTATCAAAAATAAAAACAATACTATTGTTGAAAAAAATGTTCTAACAATTGGTTCAAGAATTAAAGAAGCTCGAATAAATAAAGGTTTAAGTAAAACAATGTTAGCTCAAAAGGTAGATGTTAGCCCAAAAACAATAACTAGATGGGAAAATGATGAATCTATACCAAATTGTGAATTTTCGAAAAAACTTGAATCTATTTTAGAAATAGATATTAATGAAGGAAGCTTTGATAAAGAAACAAAGTATTTTAGCTCTAAAAAATTTTTTCTTCACTTTAATTTGTTATTTATAATTTTATTTAACGCAAGCAATGCAATAAATGGAATTTATTTTACTATATATTTTGATTTGTATACAGATCAAGCAGTCGCTTTTGATGTTGTGCTGTATACAATCAACTCATTGTATGGAATATTGGGTGTTATTTCTATACAAATTATTATTATGCTAATTTTGAAAATGGTAATATATGTTAGGGAAAGGAGGATAAAAGAATGAAAAAAATATTTATGTTTTTCACAATGTTTATAATGGTATTTTGTGTGTTTTTGGTTGGCAGTAAAGTGAACGCACAAGAAGAAATTATTGACAATGATGAAACAATTGTGGCTATGGAGCAAGGAAGTTCAACTTATGAAGCAGCAACAGTAGTAATCGAATTATTATTTGATGATTTACATTGTTATGCTAGAATTACAAATCGAAGCATTACATATATCAATAATGTAAGAATAAAGATTTATGGTACTCCATCTTTATTAATTGATTATCAATTATATGCTAGTAATAGTACATCATCTAAATTATATTATGGAGACATTTTAGATGTTAGAGAAGGATTACCTAATATTTCTGCGTACTATTACGCAATAGCTACTTATCATATTGCAAATAGTGTAGAAACTTATACTGTTAAAACTGATGTAGTATATAATTAATGAGGTGTTAAGATGAATAAGGTTAAAATTATTACAGATTCTACAAATGATTTAAGTCCAGAAATAATTGAAAGTTTAGATATTGAGGTTATTCCATTGTTTGTTAATTTTGGTGAGAACTCATATTTAGATGGAGTTGATATTGATACTCCAAAGCTATATAAGGAAGTTGAAGCAAGGGGACAGTTGCCAAAGACAGCAGCAATTGATATTATTACGTTTATAAACGTATTTACAAAATATGTTAATGAGGGTTATGATGTTGTTTATACTGGAATATCTAAACAGATGAGTAGAACCTTTGAAAATGCTGTTTTAGCAGCAAATGAATTTGAAAAGGGAAGAGTATATGTTGTAGATTCTATGAATCTTTCTACAGGAATTGGGCTATTGTTGCTTAAAGCTTGTAAAGATAGAGATAATGGATTATCTGCGTTGGATATTGCTACTAACATGGAGAAAAATACTAAGTTAGTTTTATCGCAATTTGCGATTGAAACTATGGAGTATCTTCATAAGGGTGGTAGATGTTCAGGTATTGCTCGATTTGTTGGAACTTTGTTAAGAATTAAACCTATTATTCAAGTTAGAAATGGCCGAATGAGTGTTATGAAAAAACCAGTTGGTAAAATGAAGGTTGCTTTAGATGCAATGATTAAACAGATTGTTGAGGATAAAGAAAGATTAGATACTGATCATATTTTAATAACTCATTCAATGGCTTATGAATCATGTAATTACATTAAATCAAAATTAGAAAAAGAATTCGTGAATGTTGATATTATTTGTACATTAGCCGGATGTGTAATTTCTTCTCATTGTGGACAAGGCACAATTGGTATTTTATACATGGTTAAAGAATAAATAATTGTATCGAAATAGGTATGTAGATAATTTAAGACAATTATCTACATACCTTTTTTTTATCTATTACGTGAAATAATTGTCTAAAAGATTATATAATATAAATATATATTGTTTGAACTTTTTTTATACGAATTATTGATATAGTTTATGATGATGGAATATTTGAACTGACTATTTTAGTTTATGTTAAATGGGAAAATGTAAGAATTGAATAAAATCAACGTGGAAGAAGTTAAAATAATGAAGAATGATAAAATCACGTATTATATTACATAGTACAAGTTTATTAAATCTAACATTATTAGGTTCACGTCAATATGTATAGGACTACGGTCTTATGTATCTTTTTTTATATATTAAGGATATAAATGTTAATTTAATATAAGAAAAATATTGAAGTCAACCTTTTTTTTTAATATAATAGTATAGTAAATTTTAAAAAATCGAAAGGTTGTGTAAAATATGGGAAGAGCACATGAGGTTCGTGCAGCATCAATGGCTAAAACAGCTGCAATGAAATCTTCAAAATATGCAAAGTGGGGTAAGGAAATTTTCCAAGCTGCCAAGGCTGGTGTACCTGATCCAGAAATGAATCAAAGCTTAAAACGTGTTATTGAGCGTGCTAAGAAGGATCAATGTCCAGCAGATGTAATTAAGCGTGCTATTGCTAAGGCACAGGGAGTTGCTTCTGGTGCTACTAAGGAGAAGGTTTATGAAGGCTATGGTCCTGGTAACGTTGCTGTTATTGTTGAATGCTTAACAGATAATGATAATCGTACTTATACAGAAGTTCGTACTGCATTTAATAAAACTGGTGGTACAATTGGTACTGCAGTAAGCTACATGTTCAATCGTAAAGCTGTTTTTTCATTTGATGGTATGAGCGAGGATGAAGCTATGGAAGCATTAATGAATGGTGATGCTGATTTTGAAGAAATTAATACTGATGAAGATGGATATGTAAATATTACAGCTGCACCAAGTGACTTTGAAGCTATCAAGAATGCTTTACTTGCAGTAAATCCTGAGTTGGAATTTGATGAATGTAGTGTCGATTTAATTCCTTCAACTTACGTTGATTTAGATGAAGATCATCTTGGTAAATTTAAAAGATTTTTAGATTTACTAAAGGAATATGATGATGTTTCTGAAATTCATCATAATGCTAATTTACCTGATGAAGAGGAAGAGGAGTAATTTTATTGATTACTTAGAAGGGAAACTAAAAATGTTTCCCTTAACTTTTTATATTTTCAGGTAAACGCTTTCTCTAATAATTAAGTTTATTTGAAAATGTAGATATGATATTATAAAATATATAAAATTTTAATAATTTTATAGAGAAAAGAAAGGATATAATATATGCTAACTGATTTAGAAATTGCTCAACAAGCCCAAATTAAACCTATTACTGATATTTCTAATAGATTGGGTATTTCAAATGATGATTTAGAGCTTTATGGAAAATATAAAGCTAAGATTGATCCTACAAAAATCAATGGTAATAAAGATGGTAAAGTTATTTTAGTAACTGCAATTTCCCCTACACCTGCTGGAGAAGGTAAATCTACTACAACAATTGGTTTATGTGATGCTTTAAATAAGTTGAATTATAATACAATGGTTGCTTTACGTGAACCTAGCTTTGGTCCTGTAATGGGAGTTAAAGGTGGTGCTACTGGTGGAGGATATGCTCAAGTAATACCAATGGAAGATATAAATCTTCATTTTACTGGAGATTTACATGCTATTACAACAGCAAATAATGCTATTGCTGCTATGATTGACAATCACATCTATCAAGGTAATGAATTAAGGATAGATCCTACAAGGATTATCTGGCATCGTTGTGTAGATATGAATGATCGTGCTCTAAGAAATGTAATAGTTGGTTTAGGTGGTAGCTCAAATGGTGTTCCTAGAGAGGATCATTTTGATATAACAGTTGCATCTGAAATTATGGCTGTAATGTGTTTATCAACATCAATGGAGGATTTTAAAGATAGGGTATCTAAAATAGTTGTAGCATATACTTATGATAAAAAGCCTATAACAGTTGCAGATATTAAAGCGACTGGTGCTGTTGCAGTTATAATGAAGGATGCTTTAAAGCCTAATTTAGTGCAAACATTAGAACATAATCCTGCCTTCATTCATGGTGGACCATTTGCTAACATTGCTCATGGATGTAATTCTGTTTTAGCAACAAAAACAGCAATGAAGCTTACTGATTATGTTGTTACAGAGGCTGGATTTGGAGCAGATTTAGGTGCTGAAAAGTTTTTTGATATTAAGTGTCGTCAGGCAGGTATTAAGCCTTCAGCAGTTGTTATTGTCGCAACAATTAGAGCATTGAAAATGCATGGTGGTGTTTTAAAGGAAGATTTAAAGCATGAAAATGTTGATGCATTGATGGCAGGTATTGTTAACTTAGAAAAGCACATTGAAAATGTTAAGAAATTTAATTTACCTTATGTAATTGCAATAAATAAGTTCTATACTGATACTGAAGCTGAAATTAAAGCCTTAGAAAAATGGGCTTTAGATAATGGTCATGAAATATCTCTATCAGAAGTATTTACAAAAGGTGGCGAAGGTGGATTAGATTTAGCTGCTAAGGTTATTAAGAAGATAAATGAAGAGGATGGAGCATTAAAATTTAGTCCATTATACGATGTAAATGATTCAATTAAGAAGAAGATTACAACAATTTGTACAGAAATTTATGGTGCAAAAAATGTTGAATTTTCTTCAACAGCAAAATCTCAATTGTCAGCAATGAAGAAAAATGGTTGGGATAAATTACCAATTTGTATGGCTAAAACTCAATATTCATTCTCTGATAATCCTAAATTATTAGGAAGACCAGAAGATTTTACAATGACAATAAGAGAATTAAAGCCATCAATTGGAGCAGGTTTTATTGTAGCTTTAACTGGTGATATTATGACAATGCCTGGTTTACCACCAGTACCTGCTGCTAATAATATGGATGTTGTTGATGGAAAAACAACAGGTTTATTCTAAAAAAAGGAGATAGTAAAAATGGAATTTGTTACAGGACAAAGACAAGTTGTTATGAATTTTTCAGAAGTTTATTGTAAAACTGAAACGGAAGTATTAAATTCAGCTTGTTTTAAAGAGGTATGGAAAAAATATATTAATCATATTAAAAAAACTCAAAAACAGGATATATTAAAAACATTAAGATTATTTCCAAAACCAGAAGCAGATTATATTAAATTATTTAAACTATTATTAAGTTTTGAATTAGATGAGATTCGTACGATATCTCCATTTTATAATAATGCATTATCAGAGCCTTATGTAATAAATGATTTAGTAGATAATTTTTATGATTATTGGAGAAGATTAGAACGTTATGCAGTAATTTTCTCTAAGGCTTCTATTGATGGTGTTGAATCATCTACATTTATTTCATCTCAGAGTGCATTTAATGGGGTTGTTTTAAAGACATATCGAACTATTAGTGAAAAATTATATGGATCTAAATTTCCAATTTATAGACAATTACCTGCAGGTGTTAATGCTGGTTTATTGATATCTAAACATGTTTGGATGAAACCAGACTCAACTTATTCATTTTTAGCTAAAAGTGAAGCAATTGAACAAATCTTAATTCGTCCACCTTTTATTTCATATTCTGCTAAAAATAAGAGAACAGGTATCTATCAAGAGGTATTTGATAATCCAGTTAATTTGTTTAAGGATAAATTTAAGGCAACTGAATATTATTGTTATCCAGCAATGGTTGGTTCAGCCTTAACATATGTATATTTCCATCGTGATTATATGGCTCATGGTATTACATTATGCAACTTATTTGAATTTGTACCATTAAGTGAATGTAAAGGTAAAAAGCCAGATTGTATTTATATATTTGGTGCTGATATTGAAGGTGATTCAGTTTTCTATCATGATAAAGAAAATGATATTTATGTAGGTGTTGCACCACATAATTCATCAATTGATTATTTTGGTTATATGAAAAAAATGTTATTAACTTTATATAATGTTAAAATGATTGAACAGGGTAATTTACCACTTCATGGTGCATGTGTTCATATAACAATGAAGAATGGTTCTACTAAAAATATAGTAATTATTGGCGATAGTGGTGCAGGAAAGAGTGAATCATTAGAGGCTTTATCTGAATATGCAGGAGATAACATTTCATCTCAATTAACAATATTTGATGATATGGGTACATTTAAAATGGTTAATGGAAAGATATTGGCATTTGGTACTGAAATTGGTGCATTTGTTCGTCTTGATGATATGTCTGCAGGATATGCATATAATGAGATGGACCGCGCAATATTTATGAACCCTGATAAAATTAATTCAAGACTTGTAATTCCAGTTGCTACATATCCTCAAATAATGGCTGGATATGAGGTTGATATGGTTTTATATGCTAATAACTATGATGAAGAATGTGAATCCGAGGTTACATTCTTTAGTAACAAGGATGATGCTGAAAAAGTATTTATTCGTGGTGCAAGAAAAGCTAAAGGTACTACTCAAGAGGTTGGACTTGTTGAATCATTCTTTGCAAATCCATTTGGACCAGTTCAAAGAGAGGATGCTACAAGAGTAATAATAGATAAATATTTCTCTAAGCTATTTGAATGTGGAGTTCCTGTAGGACAGCTTCATACTAAGCTAGCAGTTCCTGGTATGGAACATGATGGACCTGCTGCTGCAGCTAAAAAATTATTTGAATTATTAGATAAGTAAGATATTTATTATGTTTTAAGGGGCTGTAAAAAACTAGATTTTGAAAATAATCAAAATTCTAGGATTTTTTACAGCCCCTTTCTTCATACATGATAAGATAGGGTTTAAAGTATAGATTCTCTCTACATCAAATCATCTAGCAGTTAATATAGCAGAAGCTAGACTATTCTAATATTCTTATTATTATGGCTAAAACTACAATTTTTATGCAGTTTTTCGCTAGAATATCTTGCATTTATTGTATAATTACTATACTTTTTATTTCTTTTTTTATCATTGGTTGGAATGGGATTATAAAATAAAAAAAGTATATTGATGTGATTTGAGGACACTATCAAAATGGATGAAATATTCGGAAAAATAGTAATTGGTGTTAATCAGAACTATATTTATTAGAAATAATAATATAAATAAAGTTTACATTGAACTGCTTTAACAAAAAATTACTCCAAGTCGCCAAGGTCATGGTGTAAGATGTAAAATGGGATTAACTGATAAGGTCACCGCATTCGTTTCAAGCTATCTATTAATGCTTGTAGTCATCGAATAGAGGAGCCGGAGAGGTTGAATAACCTACATTACTATTCTTCAAAAATTGGTATTTAGAATCTGTGGTTGCAGGGTTTGAAATGGATGAGGAGGCTTCTTAATAGAAGCAAAAAGCACACAACATTAATAGAAGTGGCTAGGTACTACTATTAATGATTTGAAAATATAATATAAACTAAAAAGCATCTATTTGATTCTGTTTTAATTGAACAAAATCATTGAGATGCTTTTCTTTTTCACTAATCAAAGTCCAGGATTGTGAAATTATAAGTTTTCGCTTTTTTTCTTTTTTTACTGTTAGAAAAAGAATATGTAGCCATTAAAACAGCGACTAATCGGCTATTACAACAATGAAGAAAGTGACTTTTTCTTAGTTCTTATCGATTTATTATAGTTAGTTGACCTTTTTCAGCCAAAATGGGCATTTAAATTAGGGATTAGTGATAAAAAATGGATAGACAATTTATATAGGTGACTATCCATTTTAATTTCTACTATATTATAAGCAAAATGTCATATATGCTGGAATACATATAATTCCATCTTCTCTAATTGATAAATTCTTTGGATGAATTATATATGCTTCATCAATTCTATCTTTAAATTTCTCAATAAATTTTTTCATTGATTCTACCTTATATGATTTGGAGGATTTGACTTCTATTGGAATTAACTTTTGAGTCACTTTATTCCCGGTTGTAAGTAAAAAATCTATTTCTATATCATTTCTATGCTTTTCTTCATTATATCTAGTATAAAAATATAATTTATGTCCATTTGAAACAAGCATTTGAGCGATTATGTTTTCAAAAAACATGCCTTTATTAATTGATAATTTATCTGATAATAATTCTTTATGATAATTAGTTTGTTCTTCATTATTTTCATCAAATGTATGTGTCAAAAGTAAGCCAGTATCTCCCATATAACACTTTACAAAATTTCTTTTTTCATTCAGTGATAATCCTAAGTTAGGATCTGTACATAGGAAGCATTCATTACAAATCATAGAATTGTTTAACCAAAAGAATGTTTCCTCGTAATCAATTGCGGTGGTATCAGTAGAAATAGATTTGATTTTTACTCGTTTTTCATGTTGCGAAAGAAAAGAAGGAATTTGGTCGTAAATTGATAGGACTTTTGACCTATATGCTCTATCTATTTTATGAATATCATCACGATATGTTTTTAATATATTTCTTTTTTCCTTTTCGCATTCAACAAATTGCTTACTGTGAGAAACAAATTTATCTATTACTTTAGGCATTCCACCTACAAGCATATATTGTTTAAATAGAAACATTGCTTTTTTATGAATTGAATCATTTAATGGGACTCTCTTCTCAAAACAATCTCTAATGTATTTAATTATCATTCCTTCTCCTAGTGCCCAAGCAAATTCTTCAAAATCCATAGGAAACATCATTATGCTTTGTTCTTCTGAAGGAATAAGAATATCTTTTACATTTTCCTTTATTGATATTAAGGAACCAGTTTCAATATAATCATATCTACCATCTTTAACTAAATGTTTAATAGCTTCCCTAGCTCGAGGAAATTTTTGTACCTCATCAAAAATAATCAATGATTCTCGTGGATATAATGGAGTATCAAATTCAAGTGATAGCACCATAAATAGAGAATCTAAACTATTAAGAAGGTTATTAAAAGCTTCTTTAACAGAATTTGTGACTTTGGAAAAATCAATAAGAATATAACTTTTATAATTTTCTTTTGCGAATTCTTCAACAATAGTAGATTTTCCAATTCTTCGTGCGCCTTCCACTAACATTGCTGTTTCGCCTTTAGACTCATTTTTCCATTTTAGCAATTTAGCATATATTTTTCTTTTAAACATATTTGATCTCCTTCTTTACGCAATTATATTATATCAAAAATATTTAAAAAGCGCAATCAAATAGTTGTAAAAATATTTAAAAAGCGCAATCATTGTAATTATTAGTATAGATTAATATTCTTTTTCCATAATTAAAGTGCTCTAATAAGGCTGTTTTTGTGTTTTAAATGGCATCCCCTGCCGGAATTGAACCAGCAATATGGTCTTAGGAGATTTAGTTTATGTTAAAAATATCTTAATTATTGCTTGTATAATTTTTCCGATATAACGTATTAAGAGTCATAAAAGGAAGAATTTGTAATCTAACGATTTCCTTCATTTTAAATAATAAATTTATAAATTTATTTTATCAGGTGTTATAAATCAATCATAATGTTAGATTATTGAGTTTATCACTATTAAAAATTACATTTTTTCAAAATTGATAGTGATAACTTGCGATTTTATTAAAAAAGTCTATACCAAAAAGAAAAAACAGCCAAAAATATTGGCTGTTTTGTATTTTAAATGGCACCCGGTACGGGACTCTAACCCATATTTGTCGCTTAGGAGGCGACTGTTTTTTACAGCTAAACTAACCAGGCATTTTATATAATTTTCGGTTTTTACTATTTTTGTTTAGTTGAAATGGTGGTTGGAATGAATGAAATTTTATTTTCAGTTCGAACCTGTCCAAAAAATAATGGCTTTATTACAAGCATATTTCATATAGCATTACTAGATATAGCATTTTCTTTAGGAGAGTGTCACTCTATACAGCTGAGCTACGAGGACATACAAGTATATTATACATTATATTTTTTAAAATGTCATTTCTTTATTTTAATTAATTTGATAATATGATATAATTTTTTTATATGTGAAAATGGTTGAGGTATAGAATATGAAAAAACTATTAATTGGTAATGCGGCTGTTGCTCGTGGAGCGTATGAAGCCGGTGTAAGTGTTTGTTCTTCATATCCAGGTACTCCCTCTACTGAGATAACAGAGTCATTAGTTGAGTATCAAGAAGTTAATGTTGAATGGGCTAGTAATGAAAAGGTTGCTGCTGAGGTCGCAATTGGTGCGTCTATGGCAGGGGCTAGAAGTATGTCGTGTATGAAGCATGTAGGTATGAATGTTATGGCTGACCCGCTATTTACAGTGTCTTATACTGGAGTTAATGGTGGTTTGGTTTTTTGTGTAGCTGATGATCCAGGTATGCATTCTTCTCAAAATGAACAGGACTCAAGACATTATGCAAAGGCATCAAAGTCATTGATGCTTGAACCAAGTGATTCAAGAGAATGTAAAGATTTTACTAAAATGGCATTTGAGTTATCCGAAGAATTTGATACTCCAGTATTATTAAGATTATCAACAAGAGTTTCACATTCACAAGGATTGGTAAAATTATTAGATAAGGAAGATTATCAGTTAAAAGACTACAAGAAAAACATTGCTAAAAATGTTATGATGCCTGGCAATGCAATTAAAAGACATGTTATTGTTGAACAAAGAGCATTGGATGAAATTAAATATTCTGAAGAAACTCCATTAAACGTTGTTGAAAACAATAATAGTAGTATAGGTGTAATTACATCAGGTATTACATATATGTATGCTAAAGAGGCTTTAGGCAAAGATGTTAATTATTTAAAGCTTGGTATGGTATATCCATTACCTATAGAAAAAATTAAAAACTTTGCATCTAGTGTAAAAAAACTATATGTTATTGAAGAGTTAGATCTGTTTATTGAAGAACATGTTAGGAATTTAGGTATTAGCTGTTTTGGAAAGGATGCTTTTGAAGCTTGTGGGTTTAAACCAATGTTAGGTGAATATACACCACAAATGATTAAGAAAACAGTATTAGGATTAGATTCTAATTCTTATATTAAATTAGAAGAACAAATTCCAGCAAGACCGCCAGTTATGTGTGCTGGTTGTCCTCATAGAGGAACATTTTATGTTCTTAAAAAGCTAGGACTTACTGTATCTGGTGATATTGGGTGTTATACTTTAGGTGCTGTTGCTCCACTACAATCAGTGGATTCTACTATTTGTATGGGTGCATCAGTTTCTGCCGCATTTGGTATGTCTAAGGCAAGAGGAAAAGAATTTACAAAAAAATTAGTTTCTGTTATTGGTGATTCAACATTTATTCATTCAGGTATCACAGGACTTATTGATATTGTATATAACAAGGGAATTAATACTGTAATAATTTTAGACAATTCAATTACTGGTATGACAGGACATCAGCAAAATCCTACTACTGGTAAAACTATTAGATTAGAAGAGACAATACAGGTAAATCTAGTCAAGCTTGCTGAAGCTGTAGGAGTAAGACGTATTGTGGTTGCCGATCCATTTAATGTTAAGGAATTTGAAAAGGTTGTTAAAACTGAGGTTGAAGCAGAAGAACCATCTGTTATCATTGCTCAAAGACCTTGTGCCTTATTAAAGGGTGTTAAATATACAGGTTATGCTGTAATAACTGATAATTGTAAAAAGTGTAAGCAATGTATGAGATTAGGCTGTCCAGCAATTTCTTTAGTAAATGATAATATAGTTATTGATACTAATCAATGTAATGGCTGTGGATTATGCTTAAATGTATGTCCTTTCAAGGCAATTGTTAAGGAGGGCGAATAAAATGAATGTTATGATAGTTGGTGTTGGAGGACAAGGTACACTTCTAGCATCTAGAATCTTAGGTAATGTAGTAATTGATTTAGGTTATGATGTTAAAGTTTCTGAGGTCCATGGTATGAGTCAAAGAGGTGGCTCTGTGGTTACTTATGTAAAATATGGAGAAGAGGTATATTCACCAATTATTGATAAGGGTGAGGCAGATATAATTTTAGCATTTGAGATGTTAGAAGCTTATAGAGCATTACCATATCTAAAAAAAGGTGGAAAGATTATTGCAAATAATCAGCAAATTAATCCTATGCCTGTAATAATCGGAGCTGCTGAATATCCAAAAAATATTGAAGAAAAGTTGTCTAATATGGTTGATTTGACATGTTTAGATGCAACTACACTTGCTATAAAGGCTGGTAATATCAAAGCAGTTAATGTTGTTTTAATTGGTATTATGGCTAAAAATTCAAATATTGAATATGATAAATGGGTAGATGTAATTAGAAAAACTGTTCCTGCAAAGCTATTAGATGTTAACTTAAAAGCTTTTGATTTAGGTTATAATTTTGAATAAAATTAGAGGAATCTAGGGTAAATATTAATTTTTAATCATAGATTCCTCTTTTTTTCTTGTATTTTATTCAATGTTATGTTAAAATAATTTTAGTTTTTTGAAAACGTTTTTAGAGTGTTTGGAGGAGTTTTATGTATTATCAAAAGGATATTGAATGTTTACCTAGAAAAAATATTAAAAAATTACAAAGTGAAAGATTAGTTAAACAGGTAAAATATATTTACGATAATGTAGAAAGCTATAGAAAAAGAATGGATGATATGGGTGTAAAGCCAGAAGATATTCATGGTATAGAAGACTTGCATAAGCTTCCTTTTTCTTATAAAAGTGATTTAAGAGATAATTATCCATATGGATTATTTGCAAGACCATTGAAGGATATTGTAGAAATTCATGCATCAAGTGGTACAACAGGTAAAAGAATTGTCGTTGGATACACAAAAAATGACCTTGCAATTTGGGGAGATTGTGCTGCAAGACAATTAAAGGCAGTAGATGCAACAGAAGAAGATGTTGTACAGGTAGCCTATGGATACGGATTATTTACAGGTGGTTTTGGTCTCCATTATGGTGCTGAAAAAATAGGGTGTACTGTAATTCCTATTTCATCTGGGAATACTGAAAGACAAATTGAAACAATGATTGATTTTGGTAGTACTATTTTAGCTTGTACACCTTCTTACGCAATGTACCTAGCTGAAACAGCACAAAAGATGGGTGTTGTAGATAAGCTAAAGCTAAGAGCGGGAATTTTTGGTGCTGAGCCTTGGACTGAGGAAATGAGACATGCTATTGAAGATACTTTGAATATTAAAGCATATGATATTTATGGACTAACAGAAATAATAGGACCTGGTGTATCTTATGAATGTAAGGAACAAAAGGGTATGCATGTCAATGAAGATCATTTTATTGTTGAAATTATTAATCCTGATACTGGCGAAGTACTTCCAGAGGGTGAGATGGGAGAATTAGTATTTTCTTGTATCACTAAGGAAGGATTCCCTATTTTAAGATATAGAACAAGAGATTTATGTAGATTAAATCTTGAACCATGCCCTTGTGGTAGAACACATATTCGTATGTGTAAGCCTCAGGGAAGATCTGATGATATGTTAATCATTCGTGGTGTAAATGTATTCCCATCACAGATTGAAGAGGTTTTATTGAAAAATCCTTATGGAATTACTCCAAACTATCAAATTATAGTTGATAGAGTAAATAATTCTGACACTTTAGATATTTTAGTTGAAATGAATCCAGAACTAGTAGCTGATGATATTAAAGCAATCACTAAAATTCAAAGCGAATTAGTTCAGAAGATTAGAGCAGTACTAGGTATTAGTGCTAAGGTCTCCTTAGTAAACCCAAATACTATTGCAAGAAGTGAGGGTAAAGCTAGGAGAGTAATTGATAATAGAAGGCTTCATTAAATAGGAGGACATTATGTTATTTAAACAAGTTTCTATTTTTACTGAAAATAAGGTTGGCTATATTTCTAATATTGTTAATTTATTAGGAAATGCAGGTATTAATATAAGATCATTACAAATTGCTGATTCAAGTGATTTTGGTATTTTAAGATTGATTGTAGATGATCACATTAAAGCTTTAGATATTGTTTATAAGGCAGGCTATACAGCTAGATTAACGGATGTCGTTGGTGTGATTGTTCCTGATAAGCCTAATGGATTAAGTGAGGTATTACAAATACTTGCTAATAATAATATTGATATTGATTATATGTATGTTTTTGTAGGTAAGAGTAATGCAGGTGCTCAAGCAATTTTAAAGACAGCAGATATTGAGAAAACAGAACAGGTATTACTAAATAATTGCCTTTAATTTATGATTATTATATTGCGATGAGATGAAACAAGTAGTATGAATTAAGTTTTTAAGAGAGTCGTTGTTTGGTGTGAAATGATAAACTAAGTTTTTATGAATACATTCATTGAGCTTCTTACTGAAAATTGTAGTAGGTAAGACGGTAGCAACCGTTATTTTGCTAATTAAGGTCTTATGTAATAAGATGAATTAAGGTGGTACCACGGTTAAAATCGTCCTTTCTTTGAATAGAAAGGGCTTTTTATTTTATAAAGGAGAGAAAGTTAATGACAATAATTGATTTTTTAGAAAACAATGCTAAAAACTATGGGAATGAGGAATGCTTAGTTGAAATCAATCCTCAAAAAAAACCGGAAAAATATCGAACATGGAGAGAATTTAATTTGGTTGAGCCTAGCTTAGCTAAAGAATATAGAAGAAGCATTACTTGGCGTGATTTTGATTTAGAGGCAAATAAAGTTGCGAATATGTTATTATCAAAAGGTATCAAAAAGGGTGATAAAGTTGCTATATTATTGATGAATTGCCTAGAATGGCTTCCTATCTATTTTGGTGTTTTAAAAACAGGAGCCTTAGCAGTACCAATGAATTATCGTTATACATCTGATGAAATTAAATATTGCCTAGATTTAGCAGACTGTTGTTGTTTAATATTTGGATACGAATTTATTGGTAGAGTTGAACCGATTGCTGACCATACGCCTTTTGTAAAAACATTAATTTACGTTGGTGAGGGGGAGGTACCCTTTGCAGATACATATTTAAGAATTATCAACTATTATAAGGATGAGAAACCAGATATATCTTTATCTGAGGAGGATAACGCCGCAATCTATTTTTCTAGTGGTACTACTGGATTTCCAAAAGCCATTTTACATTTACATAGAGCCTTAGTTTCATCTTGTAAAACTGAACAAAATCATCATTCTCAACAAAAAAATGACGTATTTTTATGTATGCCTCCATTATATCACACTGGTGCTAAAATGCATTGGTTTGGTTCTTTACTATCGGGTTCAAAGGCCGTTTTGTTAAGAGGTATTAAACCAGAATGGATATTTAATACGATAAGTGAAGAAAAATGCACAATTGTTTGGCTATTAGTTCCTTGGGCTCAAGATATTCTAGATTCAATTGATAGAGGTTATTTAAAACTTGACAATTATAATCTTGAGCAATGGCGATTAATGCATATTGGGGCTCAGCCAGTACCACCTAGCATGATTGAAAGGTGGTTGAAGGTATTTCCTAATCATCAATATGATACAAATTATGGATTATCAGAATCTATTGGACCTGGTTGTGTTCATTTAGGTGTTGAGAATGTTTCTCATGTAGGTGCAATAGGTATTCCTGGTTATTTATGGGAGGTTAAGATTGTTGATGAAAATGGTAATGAGGTTGAAGATGAGAATGTTGGCGAATTGGCTGTAAAAGGACCAGGTGTAATGGTTGAATATTATAAAAACCCTAAAGCTACAGCTGAAATTCTTCATGATGGATGGTTATATACAGGTGATATGGCAAAAAAGGACAAGGATGGCTTTATCTATTTAGTTGATAGAAAAAAAGATGTAATCATTACTGGTGGAGAAAATATTTATCCAGTTCAAATCGAGGATTATTTAAGAAAGAATAATAAAATTAAAGATGTTGCAGTAATTGGTCTTCCTGATAAGAGATTAGGTGAAATTGCTGCTGCAATAATCGAGGTTAAGGATGATATGAACTTAACTGAAGAGGAACTAGACATTTTTTGCTTTGAACTTCCAAGATATAAGCGTCCTAAAAAATATATTTTTGCACCTGTTCCAAGAAATGCCACAGGTAAAATAGAAAAACCTAAGCTAAGAGAAATATATTGCGGAAAGAGTTTGGTTGAAATACAAATTGAAAATAAATAGGGAGACGAAAAATGAACTTTGATATGATTATTAAAATATTATTTGTTATTATATTTTTTGCTGTAACAATATACATTGGCTTTTATTGTAGAAAAAAAGCCCAAAATACTAATGATTTCGTTTTGGGTGGAAGAAATGTTGGACCATGGCTGTCAGCTTTTGCTTATGGTACTAGCTATTTTTCAGCAGTTGTGTTTATAGGTTATGCTGGTTCGTTTGGTTGGGCTTTTGGCGTATCAGCTTTTTGGATTGGCATAGGTAATGCTGTGATAGGATCGTGTCTTGCATGGGCAGTTTTAGGTAGAAAAACTAGAGTAATGACTCAAGCCTTAAATTCATCTACAATGCCTGATTTTTTTGGTAAAAGATATAATTCAAATGCTTTAAAGATTGCAGCATCAATTATTGTATTTGTTTTTCTAATACCTTATACGGCTGCATTATATAACGGATTATCTTACTTATTTAATGTGGCATTTTCAGCTAACGTGCCTTACTGGGCATGGGTATTAATTATATCTGTGGCTACAGGAATCTATGTAATTGTTGGTGGTTTAATGTCTACAGCTATCAATTCATTTATTCAAGGAATCATCATGCTAGTAGGTATTTCTTTAGTAGTAATTTTTGCTCTTAATTTAAATGGTGGATTATTAGAATCCTTTGAGGCCCTTGCTACAAGTGAAAATGGCGGCTGGGAATTTGTATCATTATTTGGACCTGATCCTATTCATTTATTATTTGTTGTATTATTAACATCATTAGGTTGTTGGGGATTACCACAAATGATTGGGAAATTCTATGCTATTAAAAATGAAAATCAAATCAGAAAGGGTTCAGTAATATCAACAGTTTTTGCTATAATTGTTGCTGGAGGATGCTATTTTTTAGGTGGTTTTGGAAGATTATTCGCCAATGAAAAATCTGTAACAATAATTCCTGAAATTGTAGCAATGCTCCCTGTAGTTATTATTGCTATTGTTATTGTATTAGTACTTGCAGCTTCAATGTCTACATTATCAGGCTTAGTTCATACAAGTGCTGCAACAATTACATTCGATCTTATTGATGTTAAGAAGAATACTTCAGAAAAGAAAAAAATGCTTTGGCTTAGAATTTTAGTTGTTGTGTTTATTGTTATATCAGCATTACTTGCAATTTTTCAGGTTTATGGTCCAAGTGAATTTACAAAGGATATTGCAGCATTAATGGGTATTTCTTGGGGTGCTATTTCTGGTGCCTTTATTGGTCCATTTTTCTATGGCTTATATTGGAAGAAAACTACTAAGATATCTGTATGGGCATCATTCGTTGTAGGTGTATTGTTAGCTGTTCTAAGTCTTGTCATTAGTTATAGTGGAATTAAAATTGAACTTAGAAGTGAGCATTGCTTATGGTTTAATATGGGAGATTCAATATATATGGGTGTATTAGCTATGGTATTAAGCTTTATAATTGTACCTGTTGTTTCATTATTCACTAAGGCACCTGAAAATGTAGATGAGATTTTTGCTTGTTATGCTAAAAAGGTGGTTGTTTCTGCATCAACTTCTTTAGTAGAAGATGAAATAGGAGAGTTATCCTTAAAAAAGGATAGTGAGTAAGAATGATTATTGATTTCCATACGCATATATTTCCAGACAATGTTGCTATTAAAGCTGTGCCATTATTAGAACAAAAGGCTAATGTTAATGCATATACTAATGGTACTTTAGATGATTTATTATTAAAAACTAAAGAGGCTGGTATAGATTATTCCTTAGCTTTACCAGTTGTTACATCAGCTAAACAAACTAAATCAATTAATGATTTTGCAATAATGATTAATTCTAAGAATATTAATGTAATATCCTTCGGTGGAATCCATCCTGATTATCAAGATTATGAAGAGGAATTAGTTAGATTAAAAAATAACAATATAAAAGGAATTAAACTTCATCCTCAATATCAGAATTGCTTTATTGATGATGAAAGATATATTAAAATTATCGACAAGGCCTTTGAACTTAATCTAATTGTTATTATTCATGCAGGAATTGATATTGGAATTCCAGGAGAGACTATGGCTACACCAGATAGAATTAATAAGCTTTCAAATTCATTAAAAAATAAAGGAGTTTTAGTCTTAGCTCATATGGGCTCTTGGAAAATGTGGGATTCTGTTTATGAAAAGCTTTTAGGTAAAAATTATTATATTGATACTGCATTTTCTTTAGGCGATGTAATGCAGGGTAATGAGCTGGTTGAATTAATGAATCAAGAAGAAATTATTAAATTTATTAATAAACATGGTTCTGATAAAATCCTATTTGCTACAGATAGTCCATGGGCAGAACAAAAGAAGTATATAAACTTTATTAAAAATCTTAATATTGATGAAGCTGCTAAAAATAATATATTAGGTTTAAATGCAAAAAAGCTTTTAAACTTATAAATGAGTAAATGGGCTGTGAATTTTGGTTTTTATCTCAGTAAGAGTAATAACCTGAATTATCACAGCCCATTTAAAATTATTTATATTCTTCAATTATTTCTTTAAAATGAGGTAAGGATTTAACAATTGTATCCTTATCTACACAATAAGCCAATCTTACGTATCCTTTTACTCCAAATGGATCACTTGGAACAACAATTACATTGTGTTTTTTTGCTCTTTCCATAAATTCATATGCGTCACCACTTGGTGATTTAACAAACAAATAAAATGCACCATCAGGATAGACACATTCATATCCTATTTTTGTTAACCCATTATAGATTAAATCTCTATTTATTCGATACTGATTCATATCAGATGTTAAATTTGAGCAATTTGCAATTACTTTTTGAAACAATGAAGGTGCGCATACATAGCCATAAGCTCTACCTGCACCTATACAGGCAGCGTAGACATTTTTATAATCATCTACATTTTCAGAAATGAGAATGTATCCAATTCTTTCTCCAGGTAAAGATAAGCTTTTTGAGTATGAATAACAAATAATTGTGTTATCATAATAATGGGGGATATGAGGTACCTCTATATCATAGGATATTTCTCTATAAGGTTCATCTGAAATAATGTATATAGGGTGATTATATAAATCTTGTTTTTCTTTTAATATTTTTGCAAGCTTTTGAATACTTTCTCTTTTATAAATAACTCCTGATGGGTTATTAGGTGAATTAATTATAATTCCTTTTGTATTTTCATTTATCATTTTTTCTAATTCAATAAAATTAATTTCAAAGGTATTTAAATCGGCTGGTACAACCTTGAATGTAGCACCTGCTGATTCAACAAATACCTTATATTCAGTGAAGTATGGTGCAATCGCAAGTATTTCATCCTTACTTGATTCAGTAATAGCTCTGAATGTTATGCATAAGGATGCTGCTGCACCACAGGTCATATACATTAAATTATATTTATAATTAGTATTAAATCTTTTATTTAAATTATCACAGATAGCCTGCCTAACTTCATTATCTCCTTGGGCTGATGTATATCCATGAATATAACATTGATTATTACTATTAACTAGATTAATAATTTCTTCATTTACCTTTTGATGAGGTGGAACTGATGGATTACCTAAAGAAAAATCAAATACCTTATCATCTCCAAGCTTTGCTTTTTGTATTTTTGAAAATTCAAAAAGCTCTCTAATAATTGATCGATTGTTTCCTAATTCTATCATTTTTGAGTTCATATTGCTTCCTCCAATAAATGCTTTTCTTCTATAATACTACTTTTAAAAAATTAATTCAATAATTAATATTAATTGCATTATACACAATATTCGGTGTTTCTTCAAACGTTTTTTTTGCTTTTCTTTAAAAAACAAAAATGAAAAAAAGTGGCTTAAAACCTAGTAATTTGTATTAAACACTTTTCGGTGTTTCATTTTTATCAAAAAAACTTAAAAAAAATTACCTTTTTTTGTTGACATTAAATAATATTTTGATATAATAGAGACGCTGTCAAGAATTTTAACATTAAATTAGTAATGAGAAAATAGATAAGCACATGTCATAAGTGAAAGGAGAAAATCAATTTATGCCAACTATTGAACAATTAGTACGTAATGGAAGAAAGGATAAAGTTTCTAAGTCTAAGTCTCCAAGCTTAGGTGTAGGTTTTAATAGCCTTGAAAAGAAATATACTAAACTTCCTTCACCACAAAAACGTGGTGTTTGTACACGTGTTACTACAATGACACCAAAGAAGCCAAACTCTGCTTTAAGAAAGTATGCCAGAGTTCGTCTAACAAATGGTATTGAAGTAACTGCATACATTCCAGGTGTAGGTCATAGCTTACAAGAGCATAGTACAGTACTTATTCGTGGTGGACGTGTTAAGGATTTACCCGGTGTTCGTTACCATATTATCCGTGGTGCATTAGATACTACAGGTGTTGCTAACAGAATGCAAGGTCGTTCAAAATACGGTGCTAAGAAGCCAAAAGCAAAGAAGTAAAAATAATATATTATTAAATAAAGGAGGAATCGCTCATGCCTCGTAAGGGACATATTGCAAAAAGAGACGTGCTTCCTGATCCAATATATAATTCAAAGGTAGTTACAAGAACTATCAATGCTATTATGTTAGATGGTAAGAAGGGAACAGCACAAACAATTTTATATAGTGCATTTGATCGTATTCAAAATCAAACAGGTCAAGATCCACTAGAAGTATTTAACAAAGCATTAGAAAACATCAGCCCAGTAGTTGAAGTTAAGAGCCGTCGTATTGGTGGACAAAACTATCAAGTACCAGTTGAAGTAAGACCAGAAAGAAAGCAAACATTAGCTTTAAGATGGTTAATTAAATATTCACGTTTAAGAAATGACAAGACTATGGATGAAAAGCTTGCTAAAGAAATTATGGATGCAGCTAATGGTCTTGGTGGTGCATGTAAGAAGCGTGAAGAAGTACATAAGATGGCAGAAGCTAATAAGGCTTTCGCACATTACCGTTGGTAATTTTTTAGGAGAAAACTACAATGCCAAGAGAATATAGTTTAGAGAAAACACGTAATATTGGTATCATGGCTCACATTGATGCCGGTAAAACTACAACTACAGAACGTATCTTATATCATACAAAAAAGATTCATAAGATTGGTGAAACACATGATGGTGCTTCAACAATGGACTGGATGGCACAAGAGCAAGAGCGTGGTATTACTATTACTTCAGCTGCTACAACTGCTATTTGGAAGGGTCATAGAGTAAATATCATTGATACACCAGGTCACGTAGACTTCACAGTTGAAGTTTCTCGTTCACTTCGTGTATTAGATGGTGCTGTTACAGTTTTGGATGGTCAAGCTGGTGTTGAACCACAAACTGAGACTGTATGGCGTCAAGCAACTGATTATAATGTACCTCGTATCGTTTTTGTAAATAAAATGGATAAGATTGGTGCTGATTTTGAATATTCTGTTAGCACAATCCATGATCGTCTTGGTGCTGTTGCTGCAGCAGTTCAATGGCCAATAGGTGCTGAAGATCAATTCAAGGGTTCAGTAGACCTAATTGAAATGAAGGCTTACATTTATGATGGTGGTCAAGAAGAAAATTATACAGTAACAGATATTCCAGCTGATTTAGTTGATATTTGTGAAGAAAAAAGAGAATTATTAATTGATACAATCTCTCAATTTAATGATGAATTAGCGATGCTATATCTTGAAGGAGAAGAAATTCCAGTTGATTTAATTAAATCTGTAATTAGAGAAGCAGTATTAAAGGTTGAATTCTTCCCTGTTCTTTGTGGATCTGCATTTAAGAACATGGGTGTTAAGAGAATGTTAGACTATGTAATTGATTTCTTACCTGCTCCAACTGATATCGCAGCAATTAAGGCTGAGGATTCAGAGGGAAATGAGGTTATGGTCCATGCTACTGATGATGGTGAATTTGCTGCTTTAGCATTTAAGGTAATGACTGACCCATTTGTTGGTAAATTAACATTCTTCCGTGTATATCAAGGTACTGCAACTTCAGGTTCTTATGTTAAGAACACTACTAAAAATGTAAAAGAACGTATGGGACGTATTATGCAAATGCATGCGAACCATCGTGAAGAAATTAAAGAAGTTTATGCAGGAGATATTGCTGCTGCAATTGGATTTAAGGCTACAACAACAGGTGATACATTAACATCTGAAAAGGGTGATATTATTCTTGAAAAGATGGTATTCCCTGAACCAGTTATTTCAGTTGCTGTTGAACCAAAGACAAAAGCAGATCAAGATAAGATGACTCAAGCATTAATTAAGCTTGCTGAAGAAGATCCAACATTCCGTACATATACAAATGTTGAAACTGGTGAAACAATTATTTCTGGTATGGGTGAATTACATCTAGATATCATTGTTGATCGTATGAAAAGAGAGTTTAATGTTGTTGCAAATGTAGGTGCTCCTCAAGTATCTTATCGTGAAACAATCACACAAGTTGGTGAATGTGAAGGTAAGTTTGTACGTCAATCAGGAGGTCGTGGACAATATGGACATGTATGGGTTCGTTTTGCTCCAAATCCTGAAAAAGGCTATGAATTCATTGATAGCGTTGTCGGTGGTACAGTTCCAAGAGAATATATTCCAGTTGTAGATAAGGGATTACAAGAAGCTTTACCAAATGGTGTTCTTGCTGGTTATCCTTTAATCGACATTAAGTGTGAATTATATGATGGTTCATATCATGAAGTAGACTCATCAGAAATGGCATTCAAGGTTGCAGCTTCACTTGCTGTTAAAGCTATGAAGGATAAGTGTAAGCCAGTATTACTTGAACCAATTATGGAGGTAGATGTAACAGTACCTGAGGAATATATGGGTAATGTTATTGGTGACTTAACAAGCCGTCGTGGACGTCTTGATTCACAAGAAAAGCGTGGAAATGGTATGAAGATTCGTGCTTATGTTCCATTAGCAGAAATGTTTGGTTATGCGACTTCTCTTCGTTCTAATTCACAAGGACGTGGTAACTTTGTAATGCAAATGCATCATTATGAAGCTTGTCCAAGAAACGTACAAGAAGAGATAATTAAGAAAAGAGCATAATTTAAGTTGTATTTAATTAAATATGACTTGAAAACCCTGACCAATTAGGGTAAAATATAAATTGGTACAAAATTGAAAATAAAATATTATTAGGAGGACCATTTAAAATGGCAAAGGAAAAATTTAACCGTTCAAAACCACATGTTAATATTGGTACAATCGGTCACGTAGACCATGGTAAAACTACTTTAACTGCTGCTATTACTACTGTTTTATCTAAAAAGGGTTTAGCACAAGCTAAAGACTATGGTTCAATTGATAACGCTCCAGAAGAAAGAGAGCGTGGTATTACAATCAATACTGCACACGTTGAATACGAAACTGCTAAGCGTCACTATGCACACGTTGACTGTCCAGGTCATGCTGACTATGTTAAGAATATGATTACTGGTGCTGCTCAAATGGATGGTGGTATCTTAGTTATCGCTGCAACAGATGGACCTATGGCTCAAACTCGTGAGCACATCTTACTTGCTCGTCAAGTTGGTGTTCCTCGTTTAGTTGTATTCTTAAATAAGTGCGATATGGTTGAAGATGAAGAATTAATCGACTTAGTTGAAATGGAAACTCGTGAATTATTAAGCGAATATGACTTCCCAGGTGATGATATTCCTGTAATTCGTGGTTCAGCTTTAAAGGCTTTAGAAGGTGATCCTGCTTGGGTTTCTAAAGTAGAAGAATTAATGGATACTGTTGATGATTACATTCCAACTCCAGAACGTGATAATGCAAAACCATTCTTAATGCCAATTGAGGATGTATTCACTATTACTGGTCGTGGTACAGTTGTTACTGGACGTGTTGAACGTGGTTCAGTAAAAGTTGGTGATCAAGTTGAAATTATTGGTATTAAGGAAACTCAATCTTCAGTTGTTACTGGTGTTGAAATGTTCCGTAAGCTATTAGACTATGCTGAAGCTGGAGATAACATTGGTGTATTACTTCGTGGTATTAACCGTGATCAAGTTCAACGTGGTCAAGTATTAGCTAAACCAAAATCAGTTACACCTCATCATAAATTTACTGCTCAAGTTTATGTATTATCAAAAGAGGAAGGTGGACGTCATACTCCATTCTTCTCAAATTATCGTCCACAATTCTATTTCCGTACAACAGACGTTACAGGTATCATTACTTTAGCTGCTGGTACTGAAATGGTTATGCCTGGTGATAATACTGTTATGACAGTTGAATTAATTCACCCAATTGCAATGGAACAAGGTACTAAGTTCTCAATCCGTGAAGGTGGTAGAACAGTTGGTGCTGGTTCTGTAGTTGACATTATTGAGTAATAATTATTAAATATTATAAAAAGCACTTATATACAATAGGTGCTTTTTGTTTTATATAGGACAAATTAAATTATGATACTTAAAAAAAATGTAATCGTCAAAATTAAATTTATTTTAGTAATATCAAAATTAAATAGGCATTGTTTTAATAATCATGCCAAATTTTTATGCTTGTCTATAAAAAAATCTCTAAGGTAGATTTTATTTTCTACTTTAGAGATTATTATTTTATAGTCTTTATTTTACTATTCTTTATTTTTTAAGCTATCCCTAATTTCAGATAAAAGAACAACAACAGGATCTGGTGTTGGTTCAGGTTCAGGTACTGGCTCAGGTGCTGGTTCTTCAATTTTCTCTTCTTGTTTTCCTTGAGATTTTAACTTAGCTTCAAATTCAGCACGTTTAGTTGAAAAATATTTTGCAACCTTTACAATAATAAATAATGTTAATGCAATAAATAAGAAATTAATAATTGATTCAATTAAAGCACTCCAATTAATGTAGTTAACAACATAGTAATCAACTCCATTCACTGTTGTAGGAACAGCTCCTGCGTGCAAAACTGGATCATATAGAGTATAATTTGGCAATACTGTACAGAATTCAGAACCTCCTGAAATGTAAGATAAAGCCCAGTTAACAATTGGCATCAAAACTTGTTTATTTAGTGTTGTGACAATTGTATTGAAGGCACCACCAATGATAACACCGACAGCCATATCTAAAATGTTACCTTTAGTGATAAATGCTTTAAATTCACTAAAAAATTTTTTCATGTTTATATTTTCTCCTCGTATAATATATTTGTATTAATTATTTAATGATGTTAATACATAAACA